>NZ_JAZDAR010000048.1:14127-103893 GCF_036680945.1 Pseudoalteromonas sp. P80D2 | reverse complement strand
CGGATTGTGCATGATCATTCTGATCGGTCAACTGATCAACTTCTTAACTGATCAGCATTAACCAATTGGTGCCTTTTTTATGCTTTTTGATAATTAACGAACTTTTTCGTCAATCTCAACTAAGTCTGTTAAATGGCAAATCTCACCACTATGAGTTTTAATACCATGCTCACCGAAGTAGTCACGTTGTGCTTGAACAAGGTGACCATTACTTGGTGTTGTTAACGTCGCAATGTAAGTTTGCGTTGCAGTTAACACTGGGAATGCAAGACCAGATGCAACTGCTGCACCCGTTACCTTACGTAATGCTGCTGATTCACGCTGCATAGAATCAATAAATTCTACACCTTCAGCTACATTGTCTAAGTAATCAGCACGGATGATACAACCTGCGCGCCACGTTTGTAGCGTTTTAGAAAGATCTACTTTCCACTGATGAGCACGAGACGCACCTTTGATAAGGGCTAAACCTTGACGGTAAGCAAGTAAACTTGCCAATGTGAATGCATCTTTTAGCTCTGCTAAGTCTAAATCAACGGTATCAGTTGCTTTAGCAGCGTAAGTCATTTCTTTAGCAGCATGCGTATCACAAGTATTTGTTAAGTGACGTGCTTGAACAGCTGCAACTAGTGATGGCACTGCAATACCAAGCTCTAAGGCATTTTGTGCAGTCCATAAACCTGTACCTTTCGCGCCAACTTTATTGTCGATTAAATCAACTAGCGGCTCACCTTCTGTCGTTTCAAGGCTTAAGATATGGCTTGAAATTGACAATAAGTAGCTATTTAAAGTGCCTTCAGACCATTCATTGAAAATGTCAGCCACTTCTTTTGGTGAACGATTAGTACCTAAACGTAATAGTTGATACATTTCTGCAATTAATTGCATTAACGCATATTCGATACCGTTATGCACCATTTTCACAAAGTGACCACTTGCAGATTGGCCTACACGTGCAAAACACGACTCACCTTTGTAGCTTGCCGCTACTTTTTCAAACCACGGCTCAACACGCTCCCAGCCGCCTTCTGAACCACTTGCCATCATTGCAGGACCGTGACGTGCGCCTTCTGCACCGCCAGAAATACCCATAGTGGCAAATTCAAATTTGTTTTGATATTTAAGTTTACGGCTAATGCCATCTTTGTAGTTACTGTTGCCGCAATCTACGATAATGTCATCACAGTCAACACCTGCTTCTGCAAGCTCTGTACATACTTTATCAACCAATTCACCAGCAGGAACTAAAAGAAGAATCGAACGAGGCGGCTCTAAGCGTCTAACCATATCATTTAAATCAGACACAATATGTAAACGGTCTGCCAAACCTAGTGCTTTCGCACAGCTTAGTAACTCGGCACCCGCATCTGGGTTTTTATCATAAGCTACTAATGTCAGCCCTTTTTCAATCAGGTTGAGGGCAAGATTTTTACCCATAACGCCTAACCCTACTAATGCAACTTGCATTTAGTGTCCTCCTCGGTAACAACTATTGGTTAGTTAATCAAAATAATTACGCGCGCATTATACCCAAGCAGCCCAAAAATGCGAGCTTGACAGCCAACTTGAGATAAATCATCGAAATCATGAAGCGACGTTGCCCTCAGTATATCAAAATAACCAAGGCATCGGACCAGATTTTTATAATACCCTTTAAAAAGGTATGTGTATTGACGCTATCTGACACCGGTGTCATAATAACGTCATTCACCCTTTGTATACTCTATAATTAATACAAAGAGCCAGATTCTCATAAGTAAAAACAATCATTTTTTACTTATGAGTTCTACATTGTGCTTATGTATAAGCCTATATTAAAGGTTTATAGCACGACATTTTAATAGATAACCATCAATTCGCTTAATATATTTGAGCGCACAGGAGAATTTGATGCTAAGACGCACAAAAATTGTTGCGACCCTTGGACCGGCAACCGATCGCGATAACAACCTAGAAAAAATTATTCGTGCTGGTGCAAATGTGGTTCGTTTGAACTTCTCACATGGCGTAGCACAAGATCACAAAGACCGCGCAGAAGCGGTACGCAGCATTGCTAAGCGTTTAGGCAAACACGTTGCTATCCTTGCAGACTTACAAGGTCCTAAAATTCGTGTATCAACGTTTAAAGACGGTAAAGTAAACCTAGAAGTTGGCGCAAAATTTACCCTTGATGCGAAAATGGAAAAAGGCCAAGGCGACGTTAATGCAGTAGGTATCGACTATAAAGAGCTACCTAACGACGTTAAAACAGGCGACTTACTGTTATTAAACGACGGATTAATTCAATTAACAGTAGATAGCGTTGACGGTGACCTAGTTCACACGACTGTTACTGTTGGTGGCGTACTTTCAAATAACAAAGGTATCAACCGTTTAGGTGGTGGTTTAACAGCCCCTGCTTTCACTGATAAAGATAAAGAAGATTTAATCACTGCTACTGAGATTGGCGTTGATTATATTGCTGTTTCATTCCCACGCAGTGGTGATGACATGCGTTATGTTCGCTCTTTAGCAGAAGCCGCTGGCTCAAACGCACAACTATTAGCGAAAATCGAACGTGCAGAAGCCGTTGAAACTGTTGAAGCAATTGACGATATCGTACTTGCTTCTGACGCTGTAATGGTTGCTCGTGGTGACTTAGGTGTTGAAATTGGTGATGCAGCCCTAGTTGGTAAGCAAAAGCTTATCATTAGCCGTGCTCGTTCACTTAACCGTACTGTTGTTACTGCAACACAGATGATGGAATCAATGATCGATAACCCTATGCCAACACGTGCAGAGGTTATGGACGTAGCAAACGCCGTATTAGATGGTACTGATGCAGTTATGTTATCTGCAGAAACAGCCGCTGGTGACTACCCTGAAGAAACAGTAGCGACTATGGCTCGCGTTTGTTTAGGTGCTGAATCACAAAAAGAAACGCACGTTTCTAAGCACCGTTTAGACAGCCGTTTTTCATCAAATGCTGAATCAATTGCATTATCTGCGATGTATGCAGCTAACCACTTAGATTCTGTTAAAGCTATAGTGACTCTGACTGAATCAGGTAGCACAGCTAAATTGATGTCGCGCATCAGCTCTGGTTTACCAATTTATTCATTATCACGTCATCCAAGTACGCTGGGCCAAACAGCACTTTACCGTGGTGTTTATCCAGTATTCTTTGATTCAACGAAGTGTGAAGACGAAAGCATGGTACGTGATGCATTAAACACGCTTGTTGAGCAAGGCTCACTAGTAGCTGGTGATACTGTGATTTTAACTCACGGTGATGCAATGGAAACTATTGGTGCAACAAACACTATGAAGATTGTAACTGTTTAATCTGTTACGAACTTTCATAAAAAAAGCGCAATTAATAATTGCGCCTTTTTTGTTTTTAACTTATTAAATTTTGAATAGCTATTATACCAATCCGCTTAATTAAGTAGTCTATTTTGAGGCAATAAAACCTCGTTGATTACAAGGCAAAAATTTCGTTATTTAGTTGTTCTAAATGAGAAATTTTTAACGCAGTTAGCGACAGGTTTGATCCCTCAAAATGATTAAGTATTATTGCGGGTTGGTATTAGCTCGCGAGCGCTGCTTTCACTTTATCGCGATAGCTACGGCTTACTTTTAGTTCTTGGCCGTTATCTAACACTAATAGGTATTCACCACTCACTTGAGTTACAAGTTTGCTAATTTGCTTAGTATTAACAATGGCACTGCGATGAACTCTCACAAATAGTTGTGGATCAAGCTCTTGTTCAAGCTCTTTCATTGTTTTACGAAGGATATGCGTTTGCCCATCTTGGCAATGAAGACACATATAGTCACCAGCCGCATCAACCCATTGAATTGTAATAACAGGCACACGAACAATCTCGCCCTGCTCTTTTACCGCTAATGATTCTGGATAACGACGGTCAGCAAGGCTATCGCCCGTTGCTAACTTCTTTAAAATTTCTTCGCAATTATTGCCTGTAATACCTGCAACAAAGCTCGCTAGTTTTTTCTTATGGGCGTTATCTTGTTGCGTTTTTAAATAGGTATGCACTTTTTCTACCGCCTGTTTTAGTCTGTTGTCATCGACTGGTTTAAGAATATAATCCAACGCATGAATCTCGAATGCTTTAACTGCAAACTGGTCAAAAGCCGTTACAAACACAATAGCGGGTAATGGATTAACGCTCTCGCTAAGTGCTC
The DNA here is from genome assembly GCF_036680945.1 of Pseudoalteromonas sp. P80D2. Lineage (NCBI taxonomy): Bacteria > Pseudomonadati > Pseudomonadota > Gammaproteobacteria > Alteromonadales > Pseudoalteromonadaceae > Pseudoalteromonas > Pseudoalteromonas sp. P80D2. Next base: position 99,705 of record NZ_JAZDAR010000048.1, on the reverse strand, counting down.
TTGCAACTTCAAAACCGTTCATATTTGGCATTTGAATATCTAAGAAAACCAATTGAATATTGCCCGATAAGCATTCATCAATTGCCTCTTGACCATTGCTACATAAACGAATGACTTCTAAATCGTTAAACTCAGAAAGTCGAACTGCTAAGCCTTTTCTTGCTAGCGGTTCATCATCAACGATCAAAGTTCTAATTTTGCTCATTTCTTAACAGCCTTTTCAAACGGAACGCGCAGATTAACTTTTAATCCACTTGGCGTATTGTCAGAGAGAACAAACGAGTAGTTGTTCTCATAAAGTGTTTTTAAGCGGTCCTGTGTATTAGCTATGCCAACGCCTTGAGAATTAACCAGTTGGCCATTTTTAAGCTCAGTGCCAGGACCATTATCGCCTACTTCCAATAATAGTTCATTTGCAAAAACTTGTGCTTTAATATCAATCACACCACCTTCATTTAGTTGCGCTATCGCATATTTTATCGAGTTTTCGATAATAGGTTGGAGGATCAAGCTTGGTACCAAGGCTTCATTTGCCTGCTCGCTTACATCTACATTAACTTGTAAACGTTCATCAAAGCGTACTTTTTCAATTTCTAAGTACAGCATGAGGGCATGAATTTCTTGCTCTAATGGCACCTTTTTTATTGGGTCTGTATTGAGTGTGTATCGTAAGAAGTCACTCAATTTTGACACCATTAAATTTGCATCTTTGTTCTCTTTTACCAAAATTAAGGTTGAGATTGCATTTAGGGTATTAAATAAAAAGTGCGGATTAAGTTGATAGCGCAGCATTTTCAGCTGAGCTTCGTGAGCCATAGTCGTTGCTTTTAGGGCCTTTTGTCGCTCACTTTGCAATAGCTGGTAATACTTAATACCAAAATACAAACCACTCCAACAAAGAATGATATAAACCGAATCTAACCCTTGTTGAAAGTAATAAAACCATTCATTTGGACGGTAACCGTGACGGTAGATTTCCCATAAATTGAATTTTTGTACAACGGCCCATAATGTGCCTGTGACATAGGAAGCACCAAAAACGACAAGCATTAATACCCAAGGTGAGGCATTCCAAACTTTACGATACATATAACGTAAAGGTACTGTCATTAAACAGCCTGCATAAGCGTTTAATACAATAACAAATACGTAAATATCACGCATTTCAAAGACTTTTGAGCCGATATAATTAACTAACGCATAACCTATCCAGCCTGCTATTTGCAAAACCCAGAAAAAGCGTTGTCGATTATCAACTAATGATTGCCAATTCAAAATATCAGATTACCTTTCATAATTATTTTTATTATACCGATAGTCACGAGAACAAAGCACTGCCGCCTATCTTAATTTTTTATAGCCTTACCGCATTCTTCAGACATTAAAAAAGCGAAGGCCACAACAGCCTTCGCTTTTTCTCTGCTTTATTTTTAAGCTAGTTTATCTGAAGCCACTTTATAATTTGGATCTTCAATCACATTCACTTCAACTAAATCACGCGCATTGTGTAATAGTTGAATACAATCAGGGCTTAAATGACGTAAATGCAGTTTCTTACCCACTTTTGCGTATTTGTCTGCAAGACTGTCAATCGCTTCAATCGCACTGTGATCAGCAACACGGCTATGTTTGAATTCAATGATCACGTCTTCTGGGTCATTTTTAACATCAAATAACTCGGCAAAGTTCTTAACCGAACCAAAGAATAAAGGACCATGAAGCTCATACACTTTAGAGCCTTGCTCATCGATGTAATTGCTTGTGTAAATGTGTTTCGCATGCTGCCAAGCAAAAACTAAAGCCGAAACAATCACACCCACACATACCGCGATCGCAAGGTCTGTTACTACGGTTACACCTGAAACAAGCACAATAACAAAAGCATCAGACTTAGGCACACGCTTCATCATCTTGAAGCTTGCCCACTCGAAGGTACCAAGTACAACCATGAACATAACGCCAACTAGGGCAGCTAATGGGATCATCTCAATGAGGCTGGCTGCGAAAATGATGAATGCTAGCAGTATTATTGCTGCACTAATACCAGATAAACGTGAGCGACCGCCCGAGTTAATATTGATCATAGATTGACCAATCATCGCACAACCACCCATTGCACCAAAGAAACCACAGGTAATATTTGCAGCGCCTTGACCAATACACTCTTTATTACTGTGACCACGGGTTTCAGTAATTTCGTCAATTAAGGTCAGTGTTAATAATGATTCAATCAAACCAATCGCCGCTAAAACTAATGCATAAGGGAAGATAATTTTTAATGTTTCAAGATTAAATGGCACCATTGGAATATGGAACTCCGGCAAGCCACCGGCAATCGTTGCTTGCTCATTGCCTGTCATTCCTTTTAAGAAATCAAGTACAGTGCGCGCTTCTAAATCAAAGCCAATCACAATCGCTGTTACAGTAACAATGGCAGCTAACGATGAAGGTACAGCAGTGGTTAGCTTAGGTAAGAAATGAATAATAGCCATAGTTAACGCTACTAAGCCAAGCATAATATAAAGTGCTTGCCCTTCCATCCACTGTTGGCCGCCCATCCCGTCTGGTACTTTAAATTGCCCAAGTTGAGCTAAGAAAATAACAATCGCAAGACCATTTACAAAGCCCAGCATTACTGGGTGCGGAACCATGCGAATAAACTTGCCGAGCTTGAAGATACCTGCGAGTACTTGCAGTATCCCCATCAATAACACGGTAGCAAATAAATACTCTACGCCATGATCTAAAACTAAACTTACCATTACAACGGCTAGTGCACCGGTAGCACCAGAAATCATACCTGGACGACCACCAAAAATAGCCGTAATTAAGCCAACAATAAATGCGGCATATAAACCAACCAAAGGCTCAACATTAGCAACAAAAGCAAACGCAACCGCTTCTGGTACCAATGCCAACGCAACGGTCAAGCCTGATAGAATATCGTTTTTAGCAGAGCTTGGCGCTTTGCTGAGTAAGTTAAACATTAAGATCCTCTTTATAGTGAATGCATTTCGGCAAGGCGCAGAATTCTAGCAAAATCCGCAAAAGTTAACAATTATTAACAACAAAACGGCTAGTACCTAAAAGCACTAACCGTTTTCGAAAAAATAAAACGTAGTAGAAAAAGATTAAAGAGGTAAAGACGTACTACGCTTAACGCATGTCATGGTCACATTTGAGTGAACTTCTTGAACAAACTCAAGGTTTAGTAGGTTATCACGAACAAACTGCTCATACCCTTCAATACCTTTTGAAATAATTCGAAGCATGAAGTCCATGGTACCCGCCATGCTGTAACACTCGGTTACTTCATCATAGCTCATAATTAAACGCTCAAACTCAGCTAGATTCGTTCTACCGTGGTTAGATAGACGAACATGGGCATAGACCAACATATCAAAGCCAAGCTTTTTCTCGTCAAGCAAAGCAACTTTACCTTTGATATAGCCATCTTGCTCAAGCTTAGCAATACGACGCCAACATGGAGATTGAGATAAACCAACTTTATCGGCAATTTCTGCCGTAGATAAGCTAGCATCCTGCTGTAATAATGCCAAAATTTGGCGATCTACTTGGTTCAGAGACATTTTATTTCTTTTTCTGTAAAAATACTGGTTAAATTATATAACTGATTTAAAAATCAGTCTGCCTATTTTCTACTATTTATGCAAAAAAATTGCAATTTTATACCGTTCCACTTACAAACTACTTAACTATTGTTACACGTTGGCATTAACCAAAACGTCCGCTAATAAATGGATTTGTTTTTCGCTCATGCCCTACGGTGGTATTCGGACCGTGGCCTGGCAAAATAGCAACTTCATCAGAGAATGATAAAATCTCCGACTTAATGGATTCGAGTAATTGCGCACTATCCCCTTTCGGGAAGTCAGTACGACCGACAGAGCCTTGGAAAATCACGTCACCCACTATCACCTGTTCTGAACCTTGGTGGTAAAAAACAACATGACCAGGCGTATGCCCTGGGCAATGGCGTACAGATAATTCAAGTTCACCTACGGTGATTGTATCGCCATGATTTAGCCACTTCGTTGGATAAAATGGTGTAATTGGTGCAAAACCAAACATTTGCGCTTGCATTGGCAAGGCATCAAACCAAAATTTATCATCTAAATGTGGGCCAATGATATCAACGCTAAAATGCTCTGCGAGTTGCTTTGCAGCGCCCACATGGTCTAAGTGACCATGTGTTAAGTAAATTGCCTCTAATTGGCAATTTAAAGCAGCAAGTTCTTCTTGAAGTTTGTCTGCATCGCCACCTGGGTCAACCATGGCCGCTTTATTCGTTTGCTCGCAAATGATAATGCGGCAATTTTGCGCAAAGCCAGTAACAGGAACAGCAATCACTTTCATGTTATTGTCCTTTTTGTAACTGTTCAAACGCCATTAAAATTGGGTATTTTAAATAGCCTTGATCATAAAACGGTGTACGCTCATAGAGCCAATGCAAGCGAGCATCAGCATCCTTTGCAAAGCTTTTATCTTCACGAATTTTTTTATCGAACTCTAAAGCCAATGCAGGTTTTTCTTTTAGCATTTGACGTGCATACGGCATTAAAGCGTAATTCTCAACGTATTCAGTACGCTGAAAAATAGTATTAAACTCGCCCCAAGCAAAGAATGAATCTGGCGCTTCTGGGTGTAGTAAGTGTGTAGCCAGCTCTGAGTATGGCTGCTCAGTTGAGACTTTGTACCAGCCGGTCATATCGACATTTTCTACGGTGTGGTAATCAAATGTCGCCTCTACACGAAAACGTCCTTCAAAAGGTGCTTTTGCAAATGAGTAATCAGCAACGCTTGCTTGGGTTAATGGCTCAGAAACAGAACCATTCAACGTCGTTACCTCTACGCCGTGTAATTTAAGCTTACTTACCAATTGGCTGTATGCTGGCGGAATATAAAACGCTGTAGGAACATTAACGGTCTTTTTAACGTCTTTTTGCCAAAAAACCGGTAATGCGTCATAGTTTTTAGCTTCACCTAAATATTTAACTTCAGCTTGCCCAGACAATGCACTTTCAGTTCTTGAATAAGCGATCCCTTTAAATTCGATGGTATCTGGCTCTTTAGCATAACCACGTTCAACAACTAATTGTGTCGGTTTAAAATCGAGCTCTTTTTGAACCGCTTCATTAAGGGCTTTATCATTTTCAGCTAAGGCGTCAATGGCACCATCAATAAATACATAAGTACCTAATACGCGCTGCTTATAAGGTTTTAAAGAGTGGTTCTCAACTAATATTGTTGGTAATGAACGTAAATCACCCCAGCCATTTGAAAAACGTGGTGTTGCCACCCAACCCGCTAAACCTTTTTTAAATTCGCGCTTGTCCATAACAAACACGAGAGGACCAGGAATATGCCCTGCTTTTTCGAGTTTGGCATCAATAACAGGTTTAAATAGATTATCCAGCGCTTGTGACACACTTGGTGATTCACTCGAAAAAACCGGATTATAACCGTAGGTCACGTCATATTGGTAATCAGCGCCATCGGTTACATGGACATCCACGTATAAATCTGGCTTAAATTGATTAATAACCTGCATCACACCGCGTACTTCGGGTGTATCAAGCTTAGTGTAATCACGATTTAAATTTAAATTTAGACCATTCGTTCTAAAGCCCATTTCTATCGGGCCACGCTGATTAATACGGTTGTATTGGCTACTGCGCTCGTGACCATCAACGTTTAAAATAGGAATAAACAGAATATTGACTTTGCTGAGAATATCGCGGCGTTTACCTGTCGCAATATCGCGTAGCAACATAAACATGGCGTCTTTGCCATCAATTTCACCACTGTGAATGCCTGCTTGAATAAAGATGGTTGGCTTTGTATCAGCAACAAGTTGTTTGGCATCAAACAAACCTTGCTCATTCGCCACTAACATCTTAACCGCACGACCCGCACTGCTTGTCGCAATAGTCGTTACTTTGAATTGTGTTGGGTTTGCGGCAACAAGACGATCTACGAACGCCATAGTGTCTGCATAATCAGGCGATAAAGTGCCTTCGCTTAATTCAAAATCTGTGGTTAAAGGTCCTTTTTCTTGCATTAAAGACACACTATCGCCTTGCCATGGCAACAGTGGGGGTAAGTGGCTGTCTAAAGTTACTGCAGCAGATAAAAACACTAAACTCGCAAACATATCACTCTCAAGTGCGGTACTTATTCTATATTGGGGAAATTATAACAACTAATCTGAATGGATTGCGTAAACTGCGGTGATTCAACAAAAAAATGGAGCAAACGACATACGCTATGCAAAATCGTTGTTAGTTATGAATATTAATTAAGATCAAAAAAAGGAGCACTAGGCTCCTTTTTAAACTTTATGAAAAGCGAAATTAAGCCGCTAGGCCTTCTTTTGCTTTTGCAACAAGCGCTGCGAATGCAACTTGGTCATAAACAGCGATATCTGCAAGGATCTTACGATCGATTTCTACAGAAGTCTTTTTAAGACCATTGATAAAACGGCTGTATGAAAGACCGTTTTGACGAGCTGCTGCATTGATACGTGCAATCCAAAGTTGACGGAAAGTACGTTTCTTAGCACGACGGTCACGGTAAGCGTATTGACCCGCTTTAGTAACTGCCTGGAAAGCTACGCGGTAAACACGTGAACGTGCTCCGTAGTAACCTTTAGCTTGCTTTAAAACTTTTTTGTGACGTGCACGTGCGATAACACCGCGTTTAACTCTTGCCATTTCTGAAGACTCCTATTAAGCGAATGGTAACATACGTGAAACTAGACCATGGTCATTCTTATGAACCATCATCTTAGGACGTAAGTGTAATTTACGCTTAGAAGTTTTTTTAGTCAGAATGTGACGAAGATGCGCTTGTTTACGCTTGAAACCGCCAGAAGCAGTTTTCTTGAAACGCTTAGCCGCGCCTCTGTGAGTTTTTAGCTTGTAAGCCATTGCAATAACTCCAAATGTATTGCTTAAAAATTAGCAAGCAGGCGAGAGATATAAAAATAGCTCTACTTTTAAGGCCTAACTTACTGCCATAGTCCGGTGAAGGCTCACTACAAAAGCAGTGCAACCTTACTTATAACCGGTTATTTCAGGTGAACAGTAAACTGTTACTTGCAGACCTGAAATAAAATCGGTGCGTAATATACCCTGTTTATTGCTTTTTAGCAATAGGTGCCATCATCATAACCATCTGGCGACCTTCAACACGATTTGGGAATGATTCAACTTGTGAAACATCTTCTAAATCGGCTTTAACACGGTTTAATAATTCGATACCAATTTCTTGGTGAGCCATTTCACGACCACGGAAACGGATAGTAATTTTAGCTTTATCACCCGCTTCTAAGAACTTGCGTAAGTTGCGTAGCTTAACCTGGTAGTCACCTTCATCCGTACCTGGACGGAATTTGATTTCTTTAACCTGGATTTGCTTTTGCTTTTTCTTTTGTTCTTTTAGTTCTTTGCTTTTTTCAAAGATGAACTTACCGTAGTCCATAACCTTACAAACAGGTGGCTCAGCATTAGGACTGATTTCTACAAGATCTACACCCGCATCATCAGCGATAGCTTGCGCCTCTTTTAATGACACGATGCCAGCTTGCTCGCCGTCGATGCCAATTAAACGAACTTCTTTAGCTGTAATATCTTCGTTGATACGATTTTTTTGAGCTGTTTGTTGCCCTTTCTTGCCGCCTCTAATGGTACGATCCTCCAAGAATATAAAATAAAAAGCGTGTAGTTGGCTGTTTGTTTTGCCCTACACGCTCATGATTTATTGTCGATTTTTAATTTCTTCGCTTACTTTAGCAACGAAATCATCAACACTAAATTTGCCTAGGTCTTCACCTGTGCGAGTGCGTACTGCCACTTCTTGTTGTTCAACTTCTTTATCGCCAACAACAAGTAAATATGGAATACGTTTTAACGTATGTTCACGGATTTTAAAGCCAATCTTCTCATTTCTCAAGTCAGCAGCGGCTCTAATTCCAAGTTTATTTAATTTTTGTACAATTTCTTGCACATAATCTGCTTGTTTATCCGTGATGTTCATGATCACAACTTGCTTAGGAGCAAGCCACGTTGGGAACAAACCAGCGTATTCTTCAGTTAAAATACCGATGAAACGCTCAATTGAACCTAAAATTGCGCGGTGGATCATAACTGGTGTACGACGTTCGTTATTTTCAGCAACATAAGTTGCACCTAAACGACCTGGTAATGCGAAGTCTAGCTGTACAGTACCACATTGCCATGCACGGTCTAAACAGTCATAAAGTGTAAACTCAATCTTAGGACCGTAGAATGCACCTTCACCTGGTAGGTAATCAAACTCAATGTCGTTTGCTTTTAATGCATCAGCTAGTGCAAGCTCAGCTTTATCCCACATTTCGTCTTCACCGATACGCTTTTCTGGACGAGTAGATAGTTTTACAACGATCTTCTCAAAACCAAACGTTTCGTATGTGTCGTAAACCATTTTGATACATGCAGAAACTTCATCCATGATTTGCTCTTCAGTACAGAAGATATGCGCATCATCTTGAGTAAAGCCACGTACACGCATTAAGCCGTGTAATGCACCTGATGGTTCGTTACGGTGACAACAACCAAACTCAGCCATACGTAATGGAAGATCACGGTATGATTTTAAACCTTGGTTAAAGATTTGTACGTGACCCGGACAGTTCATTGGTTTGATTGCGTATTCACGCTTTTCAGATTCAGTTGTGAACATCGCATCTGCGTATTTGTCCCAGTGACCTGATTTTTCCCATAAACCACGGTCCATCATTAATGGGCCTTTAACTTCTTCGTAATCGTACTCACGTAATTTTTCACGAACGAAGTCTTCTAGTTCACGGTAAATGCTCCAGCCATCATTGTGCCAAAACACCATGCCTGGTGCTTCTTCTTGCCAGTGCCATAAATCAAGCGCTTTACCAATACGACGGTGATCACGTTTTTCAGCTTCTTCCAAGCGTTTTAAATACGCTTTAAGTTGCTTTTTATCTGCCCATGCAGTGCCGTAGATACGTTGCAGCATCTTGTTTTCAGAATCACCGCGCCAATAAGCACCTGCCACTTTCATAATTTTGAAATGTTGACAGAACTTCATGTTTGGAACGTGTGGACCACGACACATGTCGATGTACTCTTCGTGATGGTATAAGCCTGGACGATCATCTTTCGCGATGTTCTCGTCTAGAATTTCCATTTTATAGGTTTCACCACGCGCTTCAAAAGTATCGCGTGCTTCTTGCCAGCTTACGGTCTTTTTAACAACGTCGTAGTTTGTTTTAGCAAGCTCAAGCATGCGCTTTTCGATAGCATCTAAATCATCTTGGCTTAAAGAATGTTCCATATCGATATCGTAATAGAAACCGTTATCGATGGTCGGACCGATTGCCATTTTTGCTTCAGGGAAAAGCTGCTTAACTGCATGACCAATAAGGTGCGCACATGAGTGACGGATAATCTCTAAACCATCATCATCTTTTGCTGTGATAATTTCTAAACGCGCATCTTCAGTGATTAAGTCACATGCATCAACACGAGTACCATTAACACGGCCTGCAATCGTTGCCTTGGCAAGACCTGGACCGATATCGCTCGCTACGTCATATGTACTTACTGGGTTTTCAAAACTACGCTGACTGCCGTCAGGGAGGGTAATAACTGGCATTATAAATCCTTAATACAGTGGTGATGCCTACAATGCATCACATGTAATATTTTTAAAAAAATTTTATGTAACTCTGCAACGCTTTTACGAATAAGCATTGCTATTTAAGCTTGTATTTACTGAGTCTTCGCAAATACAAGCAGCTATTGTCGCCGCTCACGTTCTCAAATACAAGTAGTTAGAAGACTAAATTGACAATTAGTTAAGTCATTTCATACTTAGTGAGTCAGTACTTTTAGAGTGATGAAAATGCCAAACACGCGTACGTTCAAATTCGCAACGTTTAATTTATTAAATTACACCGCGCCCCCCTACTCGTTTTACCAGTTACATGAACGCTATAACAATACGCAATGGCAGCAAAAACAATTGTTTGTAGCTAATTTCTTAAATGAGGCAAACCCTGATGTGGTGGCGTTTCAAGAAGTGTTTAGTCAGCATGCTCTAGAAGTGCAATGCAAAGAAGCGGGATATGATTATTTTAAAACGGTCGATAGCCCGTCCCATGATAGCCTTTATCCGCAAGTGTTATTCAATCCTGTGGTTGCGATTGCCAGTAAATACCCGTTTAAATCGGCCGATGCATTGACACCATGCCCTGAATTACTTGAGTACTTAAACAATCAAAATGAGTTCAAATTTAACCGCACCCCGATTAAATGCATGATTGATTTACCTGATTTTGGTGAAGTCTGCTTTTATGTTGTTCACTTTAAGTCACAACGTGTGCAATCAATGGCGCATATTCTTAATATTCATAACCTTGAAGATCCGTTGCTGCAGTTGTTACACCAGACGGTGGGTACCATGCAGTCGCAAATATCGCGTTCATTGGAAGCATCTATTGTTTATTATGATGCGCTAAAAACCCAACGCGAAAAGCAATGTGCAACGCTCGTTATGGGTGACTTTAACGATGTACTTACTAGCCCTACTTTATCGTTTATGACACAAGGGTTTCATCCTACACGCTGTGAGCCCTGCATAGAACATAACGAACCCGTTGTTGGCCTAACCGACAGCTACGAGTTTAGTCGGTCGTTTTATGATGAGAAAAACAAACCCTTTAGCCATTATTACCAAGGTAAAGGTAATGTACTAGATTATATTCTTGCCTCTGCACATTTTAATCCCGACTGCCAAGTTTCAAAGGTGAAAGCGCTCGACTATGAAAGTTATGACAAGCATATTTCCCCTACACAACTGACCGAAGACATTAGTGTAAGTGACCATAGTGTTATCGCTATAAAAATTCATTTTTAAAGCAACTGATTTTCATAACGTTACTTGCTATAATTGCGCAAATTAAGTTATTTAGAGAATGACCATGAGAACATGCGGTGTAGAAATTACAGGTAGCGACGTACTACTGTGTATTTTAACCAAAGACAATGACGTATTTGATATCCGTGATGTCAGACAAACACGTTTTACCTTAGGTAACGGTAATGACACAGAAGTAATGCGTAAATTCCAATTTGATTTCAAAAAATTAATGGAAGATTACCAAATTGACTCTGTAGCAATCAAAGAGCGCCAAGCTAAAGGTAAATTCGCTGGTAGTGCTAAAGGTTTCAAAATGGAAACGGCTATTCAGTTAATCGAGCACTTAGATGTGCAAGTTTTATCTGCAACTGAAATCAAAGAGCAGCTTAAGCGCAACCCAGTACCTATTGATTTTGAAGACACAGGCCTGAAAAAATTCCAAGAAAACGCATTCATTAGTGCTTACGTGTACATCATGCGTAAAACTTATAAGCAAGATGAGCCAAAAGCTTAATTGCTGCTTATTCTTAAAAAAACGTGCTACGGCACGTTTTTTTATACCTCAAAACCCATTCTTTATTCTGCTTTATTAAAATTACACTCTGTACATTAGTCTTATAAAGCTTTTCTTTGTCGACAATCTGTGTTTAGTTAATCAGGTACGCATGTTTTGAAATCATCCTAATTGATTGTTTCAATTCTTTTGCATCAAGTCCATGACAACAAATTAACCGGACACGGAGAATACAATGCAGACAAAGAACACACACTGTAATGCGCTTCCACTTACTCAAAGCTATTATCAAGGCCGTACAGACATTCCATTGATAGAACAAACAATTGGACAGTACCTTGACAATATTGTCGACAATTACCCTGATCACCCCGCAATTGTGTTTCATCATCAACAGATCCGATTAACCTATAGACAATACCAGCAGCAGATTAACCAGTTAGCAATGGGATTATTATCACTTGGCGTAAAACCTGGCGACCGGGTTGGTATTTGGTCTCCTAACAATATTGAATGGTGCTTAACCCAATTTGCTACAGCTAAAATTGGTGCAATCATGGTGTGCATCAACCCTGCATACCGACCAAGCGAATTAAAATACGCACTCAATAGTGTTGAGTGTTCAACACTTATCACAGCAAGTGAATTTAAAGCCAGTAATTATATAAGCATGCTCAATGAGCTCGCACCGGAACTTAAAGATTCACAAGCAGGTGAGTTAAATTTAAACGCCTTGCCACACCTAAAAAATATAATTCGTATTGGTGATGAGCCTGCTACTGGCATGTTTAGCTTCAGCGATATCATGCAGCGCGCAACAGATGCCCATAAGCTAGAGCTTGATGCAATAGCTGCTAGTTTAAGCTGTGACCAAGATATCAATATTCAATTTACTTCTGGTACTACGGGTAATCCAAAAGGAGCGACCTTATCGCATAAAAACATCCTCAATAACGGATTTTTGATGGCCCAAGCGATGAAGCTGACACATGAGGATAAACTCTGTATTCCTGTACCGCTATATCACTGCTTTGGTATGGTGCTTGGCAATTTAGTATGTATAAGTAAAGGTGCCACCGCAGTTTTTCCGGGTGATTCATTCGACCCTAAAACAACCCTAGAAGTTGTTGAAAAGGAACGCTGTACAGGCCTGCATGGTGTTCCAACTATGTTTATCGCCGAGTTAGAGCTTAAAGATTTTGCAAACTATGACTTATCTAGCCTACGAACAGGCGTAATGGCCGGCTCAACCTGCCCTGAGCAAGTTATGCGTAAAGTTCACTCATTAATGCATATGAAAGAAGTTGTAATTGGTTATGGCCAAACTGAGTGTAGCCCTATCAATAACGTGACCGAAACAGACTCGCCTCTCGAAAAACAAGTTACCACAGTGGGCCGTGCATTAGCCCATACTGAAGTGAAAATTATCGACGAGCTGGGTGATGTTCAAAAAGTCGGCATACCGGGTGAAGTATGTAGTCGTGGTGCTGGAATTATGCGCTGCTATTGGAATGATGAAGAGAAAACGAAAGCAACAATTGATCAAGACGGTTGGTTACATTCTGGTGACTTAGGTGTGATGGACGAAGATGGTTTTGTTGCTATTGTTGGCCGAATAAAAGACATGATCATCCGTGGTGGTGAAAACATTTACCCAAGAGAAATAGAAGAAGTTCTCTACACCTACCCTGGTATTCAAGATGCAGCCATATTTGGCATTAGCGATGAAAAATACGGTGAAGAAGTATGCGCTTGGATCCAACCTAAAGATGATGCAGTACTTGATGAAAATGCCATTCGTGATTTCTTAAAAGACAAACTAGCCTATTTCAAAGTACCAAAGCACATCCGCTTTGTTGAAGAATACCCTATGACAGTAACAGGCAAACTTCAAAAGTTCAAAATGCGTGAACAAATGCAAGAACTCCTAAGCGAAAAAGCCTTTTCGTAATCATTTACTTGAAAAATACTCTCAAATTTCAAACAAGCTCAGCACCGCTGAGCTTTTTAATTTATTAAGACACCCATATTATGAAAAGATATTTAGACATCCATATTAAATAAAGACGCCCATATTTATTTAAGGAGTTAACCTAGCTTCATATCTAAAGAATAAATTTAAGAAGACACCCAACTTAATATTTCTCACTTCACAAAATTATGACTAAACTTAAATTGTTCAACTCATGGAGGAGAAGAGCATGGCAACCCCACGTAGAAACTTGATTAGCGTTTCAAACACGCCTTACTATCACTGCATTTCACGCTGCGTTCGTCGCGCTTATTTGTGCGGGCAAGATCCACTAACGGGTCGTTCATATGAACACCGGCGAGATTGGGTTGAAAAGAAATTACTTCAACTTGGACGAATATTTTGTATTGATATTTGTGCCTATGCGGTTATGAGTAATCACACTCATCTGGTTCTTCACATTGATATAGCAAAAGCTAAGCGTCTAAATAATAAAGCGATTCTAATTAGGTGGCACAAGTTATTCAAAAGTACATTCCTATGCCAACGATTCTTAAATGGCGAATTGCTAACACAAGCAGAGCTCGCTGCGGTTAATACCAGAGTAAATTTATATCGAGAACGGCTCTGCAGCATTAGTTGGTTTATGCGAGTTCTTAACGAGGGTATTGCACGAAAAGCGAATCAAGAAGATGAATGTAAAGGACGTTTTTGGGAAGGTCGCTTTAAATCGCAAGCCTTGCTCGATGACGCTGCACTTGCTGCATGCCTTGCTTATGTTGATTTAAACCCAGTAAGAGCAAAAGCGGCCGATTTACCTGAGCAATCTGACTACACCAGTATTAAAGCCCGAATTCAGTTAGCTCAAAATAAAAAGCAACCGAAATCGCTTATGCGCTTTGCAGGTAAACCTCGTGAACATATGCCTAAGGGACTACCATTTGAGCTCAAGACATATCTGCAACTTGTTGATTGGACTGGGCGCTCTATGCGAATAGATAAACCTGGGAACATCCCAAAAGTGACATTACCAATACTTGAAAGATTAAACATCTGTACTGAAAACTGGCTCACACTCACCACTTCCTTTACCCGCTCGTTTAAAAATACAGCGGGTAAAGAGCAAGCTATAACTGAGTATGCAAAACACATGAAACGAAAGAGAAGAAGCTCAATAACTAATAGCCAAGCTTTGTTTTGCTAAACACTTAAACTTTTCATTTACTACTTTTATTCATCTATTTTAAAAAATAGAAAATTTCTACGTACTGAATTTAATTTCATCTAGAATTAAATAACTAATTTTTAAATTTAAATAACAACAAAGAACTAAACATAATTTGTACATAAATGAAGTCAACCAAAAGCTGTGGCTATCTAGCTTTTAACTACCAAAATTGGGTGTCTTTTTATAAAAATGGATGTCTCCTTAATTCGTTTTAAAAAAATGGATGTCTTTTATTTATTACACAACTCCTTGTTTTAACATAGCATCTGCAACTCGTTCAAAACCCGCTATATTCGCACCAAGTACCAAGTCGTGTTCATGGGAGTACTGCTTGGCGGTAGCTGAAATTGTATCGAAAATAGACTTCATAACTTGTTGAAGTTTCTCATCAACTTGCTCAGCTCGCCACTTTTGCATACTGGCATTTTGAGCCATTTCAAATTGACTGGTAGCAACTCCACCAGCATTTGCAGCCTTACTTGGCCCTAAAAATACATCATTGTCTTTAAATACTTTTAACGCATCAGCTGTGGTCGGCATGTTTGCCCCCTCGCATACAACAGAGCAGCCATTTTCAACCAAAGCTTCAGCATCTTTTTCGGTAATTTCATTTTGAGTTGCACAAGGAAGTGCAATATCTGCCTCATATCGCCATACATGATGTCCGTCGCTAGGATATTGATTTACAGGCGTAAACTCAGCATCTTTGTGCTCGTTCAAATAATCCCTAAGCTCAGCACCTCGTTCATTTTTTAAGTGTTTTACAAGAGCCACATCAAGCCCATCTTTACAATACAAGGTCCCTTTTGAATCACTACAGCTAAGAATAACAGCATCGTATTGGTCAAGCTTTTCCATCATATACAATGCTACATTACCAGCACCAGACACTAGGCATCGCTTACCTCTTAAAGAATCGCCTTTAGCATCTAGCATGGCACTTAAAAAATATGCAACACCATAGCCAGTAGCTTCGGTTCTCAGTGAAGAACCCGCCATAACCTCAGGCTTACCAGTTAGTACCCCTTCAAATTGATTAGTAATCCGTTTATATTGACCAAATAGATAACCAATTTCTCTCGTCCCAACGCCAATATCACCAGCAGGAACATCTGTGTTAGCACCTATGTGACGATAGAGTTCAGTCATATATGACTGACAAAAACGCATAATTTCATTGTCACTTTTTCCTTTAGGGTTAAAGTCAGCACCGCCTTTAGCGCCTCCTAATGGCAACCCTGTGAGTGCATTCTTCAAAACTTGCTCAAAGCCTAAAAACTTCACCACACTTTGATTGACACTCGGGTGGAACCTCAAGCCCCCTTTATAAGGGCCTAGAGTTGAGCTAAATTCGATTCTAAAACCACGATTAACTTGCACTTTGCCGTCATCATCAAGCCAAGGAACCCTAAATATTGCTTGCCTTTCAGGCTCAACTAACCTCTCTAGAATTGCCTGCTGTTGATATTCACTGTTACCTTCTACTACCTGATTTATTGATGAAAGCACTTCTTCAACAGCTTGATAAAACTCAGGCTCATTTGGATTAGACTCTTTAACTGATTGCAGTACCTCTTCGATATATTGCATTACAAAATCCTCTTTCAAGCTGTTGAAAATATTCAGTCTATTAGAATTAAACTGACTAAGACATAATATCGATCACTCATGTTTAACGAATAGTGAACACCGCTGATTGCTCCCCATCATATTGCCACTCAAAACGCAGTGGTTCATTTTGAGAATCATAAAACCAAACTTCTGCCACAAGCTCTAAGGCACTATTTGCCAGCATCACAGTCGACGTTAATTTGCTTTGTTTTAGAGGTGCCCGCAATAAGCATTGATCGTAATCAGCCTTATTATCATCGCCTTTCAAGCAGATATTTAAATACGCTCTGCTATCACCCATGTTCAAATCAACATCTATGTTTAGTTCTATCTTGCTACTTAAATCAAATTGAGGAGCAATCGTTAGGTCAGCCATTGTCTCTGTTTCCACACTCGTGTCAGGAGGTGTTGTTTCTGGTGGCGGCGTGCTTGTGGTGGGTGTCTGTGTAACAGTTGTACTTACCGCTTCAGTTGAAGAGCTACCTTCTCCACCGCCACCACACGCAGATAACAATAAGCTAATGATTAATAAAGTATAATGTTTCATGACTATTCTCCTCGTAGAATAACATTTGCAAGTTTTGCATTATTAAACCAAAGCGGCTTTTCCCGTCCCTCTGATTCAGCAAATGCCCTAAAGTCACTATACGCATGTGTTATATCAACACTCTCTTTTGGATGCGCCCATGAACTGCCAATCTCCATTGCCCAAGGTAGACCAGTTTCAGTTTGGAAATAATAACTTTGAGCACTATTACTGGCATCATCAGAGTCAGTGATTGAAAATAACTGTGAATTGAATTTTTCGGTTGGTTGTTGATTCTTAATATGAACTTCCCAACCACGTGGGTTTTGTCCAACTAAAAACTCACCATGATAGTGATCTTGAGCCGCGAAAATAAATGGGTCTAAAGTATATTTTGGCGCTTCAATTGTGGTCACTCCACTTTGAAGTGAAACGGTTAAACTAAACGAAACTTTGCTGTTGGTATCACAGCCTGTTTCAGTTCTAAAATAACTACAACTTGACTGCTTATCTGCATAATCCCAAGTGTCTGGCATGATAATGAAAATAGCATCTTCAACCCCTTGTTCTAATATAGAATGTGATTGTGTTTCGTCATTTATCGTTAAATTAATTGAACTTGTATCTATCTGACTTCTTAATATTCGTTTATCAACATCATCGGCTATTGTTTGATACAAACGAACTGCAAAGCCATTATGAAAATCAGCACCAATTCCAACCAACTCCCCTTCTATTTTGTAACCAATGGCCTGACCTTCTTTATCAATCAATGTAGTACGGTAATTTACAACTAAATCGTTAAAGTCATAATCACCAGCAAAAGGCCATTGATCTTCATAGGCAAGGGTTACCCAGCCATTCTCACTTGGATATACCAAACTCCCATATGTTGTTACCGGGTAATCCTCGACTTCACCGCCTGTTACCCCACCACTTGCGGTAATTGGGTTAGCCTCGCTGCCATCGGTTACACGAAAGCGTGCCCATGTTGCTCCCATCACAGCATCACTCGGTACATCAACCAGCACACTGTTATCACCTTGATTTAAGCTGTATTTACTTACTGTGATTTCGTCTGGATCAAACTGGAAATTTTGATCCCAATCGAACCAAGCATATAAATAACCATTATCATTAGGAGCGGTCACAATTATCTGGCTAGTAGAGCCTGCAACAAAATCAGTGACAAATTTAACCCCATCATCTGAGCTATCGACGGGTGAAGCCTGTAAATCTGCCGGAGTGTTAATGTTTTCACCATCAACAACGGCTCCTAAATAAACTAAATTTGATTGGTCTTCATTAGGGTCAAAGAGATGGCGGGCACCACTATCAGCAAGCGCTGTTTTATAAGGCATAGGTGCATCGCCAAAGTCGATTGAGTTATCAGTTACTTTTACCTCTGCAATAGCACAGCGTGCACCATCATTTTGATTCGATGTTGGCCCTAAGGTAAAAACTGCTGCGGTAGGTGTATAACCAACCACAGGGCTGGTGCTTAAATCTACTTTATGGATTTTACCGCTGCGGTTATTACTAAAATAAAACTGACCTTGTACATCAAAGTAACCTGCACCATTAGCGCCAGTATCGCCGGCTATGTCGAGGTTTGATATAAAAGTGGGTGTCTGGTTATCTAAATTTATTTCATAAAGGTCGCCGTTTGACTCAACCGCATACAAAAGATTGCTGTGAGGATGAAAAGCAAAATCATAAATAGCTAAATTCCAGCTTGCTGAGCCTGCAACTAATTGCGCCTGATACTCGTCGGCCTCTTCAGTTAAATCAATGCCATATAGACCAAATTTAGGGTGGTATAAATAGTAAACCGCCTGATTAGTTTCACTATTCACATGAATATCACCAACATAAAAATTGGTATCTGGCAGACCATTTACAATCAAACGTTGTAAAACATAATCGTCACCAATACGTACAACACTTCTTGGGGCTTGTTTGCTAAAGCCATACATGTACTGGTCTTGATAATTAAAGCCAACCGCATTTACGCTGTCGTTATTCGCCTCTGTTGTAAAATCCATTGACGCTGCAAGCACGGTGGTTTTGGCAGAAACTAGGTCAACGCCAAACATTTGCGCAGGCGAACCTTGAATCAAAAATGCTTTACTCGGGCACTGTTCAAATGGTGCAGCACTTACAAAGCCTGTTGCAAGTGCGGTTATTAGGTAAGCGGGTATGTTACTTTTCATAATTACACTCTCCTGTGGATGTGTTATTACTCAAAGCAGTAACCATTCCAAAATATAACTCACGCTATAACAAGGTGTTATGAAAAATCAGACTGAGTATTTGCAAGATGCAAGAGGCATAGTTGCATAATGCAATTCTTTTTAGCTATAAAAGCAAATCATTCCCACTTAAAAGAATGGCATGCTAGACTAGTTAGGAATAAAAATAATAATAAACCCCACTATGAAACTTAAAGCCTCTGTAATTCTGTACTTTGCCTTATCAATGAACAGTGCTTTTGCATCAACACTGCAACAAAACATTGATGAAGCCAGAACAATCAGTGACTACCAAAAACGATATGACTATTTAAAAGCCATCGATAAAAAGCTTATTGAGTCCGCCAGCCTTGCAGAACAAGTCAGTTTTAACGTTAGATTAATTCACGTTCACATACACCTCGGCCAATTTCAACAAGCGCAAACTATCATTGATGAACTTGAAGCAAGCCCAAAATACAAAAAAGACTCCCCCATTTACAGCGAGTTGTATCTAGCGAAAGCGCGGTTGGCATATAGAAAAAGTGACTTAGAAACCGCAATTTATTTATCGCAACAAAATGTCGCCCTATTTCAGCGCTTACAACTTACCCATTATGAAATTGATGCCGTGGCGAGCCTTGTCAGTGCTTATCATAATGCTGGCGAGTATCAAGCAGCCTTAAACTTGCTTGAAGTTTATATTCACGACAACAATCGCGAATTAACCTTAAAGCAAAAAGAAATGCTCTATCATGGTTATTCGCGTAATCTTGAACAGTTAGACCGCTTAACGCTTGCACTCGAATATAAGCTAAAACGCCGTGAAGTTATTCAACAGATGTCGCCGTCTATCTCGTTACAAGCTGGCATAAGTTATTCAATTGCCCAAAGTTATTTAGATTTAGAACAATACGAAAAAGCAAAGAACGAGTTTATTATAGCCCTTAGTTTTGATAGGCAAACAGGTTCACTTTCTGATATCGGACATAGTTTAGTTAAACTATCCCAATGTGAATATGGGCTAAAAAACTACGATGCAGCACTTGAATACGCACAAGAGGCTCAACAGGTGTTCGCAAGTTATAACAGCACTCGAAATACTGCCTGGGCAAACCATAATATTGCGATAAATTTGCTCGAAGTCGATAAAGCAACTCAGGCTTTAACCATTGAAAAACAAGTGATCAATGAACTCAAGCAAGACGATCACCTATATATTGATGTATTACTCACATTAGCAAAGCTATACATTGGCTCTACTGAGCACGAACAAGCTAAACATTTTGCTGAGCAAGCCTACAAGTTAAGCAACCAAAAAAATAAGCTGCAAAAGCAAATCACAGCCCTAGAACATTTGATCACTGTGGCAGTACAACAAGCTGATTACAAACAGGCATTGTCGTACCAACGGACTATTACAGAGCTTGAAAAAGGTTTTGCCCGCAACAACTACAATCAACGTTTAGCGGAGCTGCAAAACTCCATTGCGATGCGCGACCGTGATTTGGCCATTCAAGATTTAAAGCTCCAAGACAATGAAAAAAGCCAAGCAATTGCTTCACAGCGCCAAACTATCTTATACAGCATTTTATTATTTAGCCTGCTTTTAGCTGTAATGGGCATTGCTTTATTAAGAATAAGACAGAGAAAACAGCTTATTGAACAGCGCCGAAATTATCTAGATAAACAAATCAGTCAACGTAGTAAGTTATTATCACAAGTTGCTCACGAGTTAAGTGGTCCATTAACCGGGTTGCGCTTACACCTTGAAACGCTCCAAGCAGGCTTAACTCAATTTAATGAGCTTACATACGAAAAACTCAACCAAAAAATCACCGATATGGCAACTTTAGTCACTGATTTAAATAAAATTTCACTTTTAGAGCAAAGCAGCTTTCAGCTCAACGTAACAACACTTAATGCAGCTGAGTATTTCCAAAGCTTACACGCAGATATGGCAATCCAGCTTGATAAATTTGAAGTGAGATTCTCACAAAATGTTGCTGATGAATTAAACTTTGAGTGCGATGCAACACGGCTTTCACAGTTATTTGCAAACTTAATCAGTAATTCACTTAAGTACACAAATCACCCTGGTAAGCTTAATTTGACGATTAGCCAAAACCAAACTCAGCTCTTAATCTGCTATGAAGATTCAGCCCCTGGTGTCAGCGACGAGAGTTTAGCAAAGATTTTTGACCATCTTTATAGAGTGCCAGACTTAAAAACAGTAAAACAATCAGGTTCAGGAATTGGGCTTGCGATAGTAAAACAAATTGTCGAAGCCCATAACTGGCGGATTACAGCAGCTCATAGCGAACTGGGTGGTGTCCGCTATGACTTAACGATTCCTATTTAGTTGATTTGTCTGGCCATTCGAACGCGCCAACATCACCAGGAAAGACAACTGGTGATTCAATACCGTCTTTGTTTACAGCGGCAACACCAAAATAGTAGTTATCGATAACAACATTTTTAAGGGTTGCTTCGGTTACATTGCCAACATCGCGGCTAAATTGCCATTGTGGCTCACTCGTGTAACGCCAATAGATTTTATAACTGACCACCGTTGGATCATCGCTTTTATGCCACGCTAATGTTGTACTTGGTTTTACTGCACCTGAAATACTAACGCCCGTTGGTGGCGCTGGAGCCCATGCCATTGAAGCCATTGTCACTGCATTAAGTGACGTTAACTTCGCCGCATAGGCAAAATCAACATGGTCAATGGTGTCACCGTAGGTAATACCATTTTCAGTACGCAAGTCTTGATGCTGTTGATTATAGTTTTCGTTGGTTTCCATTATACGCACAGCTGCAAAGCCAACATCGTTAAATGGACGGTGATGCCCTCCTCGACCAAAACGATCGAGTCGATATACCAACATGGTATCCAGATTCTCAATGTAGCGATCTGCGATTGTATCAATGTAACGTGCAAGGTTACGACTTGCAGAGTCAACTTCACCACCCGTAAAACGGCGTTTATGGGCTTGCTCTTTGGTTTCAATAACGCGAGTACCTTCAGAGAAGATACGTGCAGTTGTGTTATCTGTTACCCCATTAATGCCGGTTGAATTACCAATCATGTCGTTGTTTAAAACACCATGAACACGCCAATTATGCTCTTGTGCATATTTAGCTAAAATTTTACCGCCAAACAAGCCTTGCTCTTCACCAGATAAAGCTGCATAAACAATTGAGCCATTAAATTTATACTTTGATAAAACACGCGCCGATTCCAGCACGCCAGCCACACCAGATGCATTATCATTAGCCCCTGGCGCATCTGAGGTATAGTCCATTACATCAGACACTCTCGAGTCAATATCACCCGACATCATAACCATACGATCCGCATCAACTTGACCGCGCTGAATAGCCACAATATTGACAACTTCAACAGGGTTTGGAATACGCTTTTCACCAGAAATAGTGTCTTTTACTTCGATGATTTCTAGGCAGTTACCGCAGGCTTTAGAAATCGCCTCAAACTCAGACTTGATCCAACGTCTTGCAGCACCAATACCACGTTTATTTGATTTCGTCTCAGATAGAGTATGGCGAGTGCCAAAATCAACCAGCGTTTGAATATCTTGCTCTATACGTGCTTTAGAAACGGCATTTGCAATATCATGCAAAGCTTGTTGATCTTTATATTGAGGTGTTGTGGCATGAGCTGCCGAGATCAATAACAGCGATGAGCTAAACAAAGCACCCGTTGTTGTTATTTTTTTACGCTTAAACATAGTTTCACTCCTTCAATGAATCATTAAAGGCTAACTAATATTTCATTTCGCGCAATAGTTATGAGTTAGAAAACAAATTACTAGGTTAAAACTACGGGCCAAGCTTTAATTTAGACGCTGGTAACTTCAAGCTATAACGATAGCGAGCAGTTCGCTCGTCCCTTTCACTATCAAAAAGATAATCACATGCCAATCCTTCAAGCACGCGTTGCAGCTCAGTTTTAATTTTATTGCGGTTTTGATCTAAGGTTTTGCCTTTTAAGCCTTCATCAAGATCACGTATCGCTTTTTGGTGACCACCATACTGCTGCATTAATTTGGCTAGCTGCTGGCCATTTTTATGATCAGGTTTACCCTGTGGCGGATTTAAATAAGCAGGCTCGGCTTCAAACTTTCTTTTTGCATACCAAAAATAATAAAGTAAAGGTGTCTTTGAAAGCCGGATAGGCACTCCATGGATAATCACTTGTTGATTTGCTAAGTCAAAGCATAACGCATCATCAGCCTCTGCTGCTTTTAATGCTTGTTCAATGTTTAAACCTTGCTTTAGGGCTATGCTAAACCAACATTGTTGCTGCTCTTTAAGCGATGCCAATTGTAATTCTTGCTGTGCCGTTAAACCCTTTATTAAACCCTGTTGCTTTAAACCATCAAACCAGCGTAACTCTTCAATAGCTGTGCTTAATTTATCTTCCGCAGTCATTAATTGATCGGGTATAGGTACTTTTTGCCTGTTAGTCTGGAGCTTAAATATAAACTTGAACAAATAATCAATAAGTAGACCTACTGCAGTAAATGCGCTTGCCCAAAAAGCCACCAGCCAATAGTTAAAGTTAACTGAACTATCAATGCTTGCATAGAGTGCGTGATTACCAAATTGCCAGTTAAGTGTGTCACTTCCTGAGAGCTGTATTTTACTTAGGTTTAATTCAGTCACAGTCAAAGAAGCAACTAAATCCCCCGGTAGCTTTGATACAAAAGTAATGTCATGCAAATCATCTAATAGTGAGTGGCTCATGCGCGAAAGATCTTGGCTTTCATCTATGGCATTATTGAGTGAAGGGTTAACAACCTGAGGAAGCTGCTCTGCAAGTGTCATCATTAGTTGCTGCTTAGCATTTTGCCCAGATAAATAAATCAGCCCAACAAAAATAAGTAAAAATAATACAAGGGCTTTTAAGTAATTCATCTTAGCCCCTTATCGAGACTATAAGGATGCGTGGTATGAACCTTTAACAGCCTTGACTGATATTGCTGTAAATAGGTTACAAGGGGCGGCGCTAAATCAGCATATTGATCATTAAGGTACCAAGATAAGCTTGATGAAACATGCTGTAAAGGCTGTGTTTTTGAAGCTGGCCAACGCTTTAATTGCCCATGGTGACCGACACTCGGAATAATATCGAGTTTTTCTGCCAAGAAATCATTAACCAAACTTTCTCTATTCGGGTAAAAAACCAGTTGTGCATTATCAAGCCCATGACCAAACTGTTTTAATTCACTCATAGGGGCTAAATAACCGGACTCACTGCGCTTGTCTTCGAGTAAACCTATTCGTTTATTCTTTAATGAATTTGCTGAAAGCTGCATATTGTCTTGATGTGAAAACCATGAAATCTGATAACTTGGCAAGCTTAATATTGCTGTATAAAAATCATCCCAATTTGGCAGTAGACCACTTAAGGCATAATCACGATTTAGAAAAAGCGCATAATTGTCACTGAGTAATTGTTCTGTGCTGAGCATTTCTCTGGGTTGCCAAGACACAGTGACAGTTTCAAAACTCTGCTTAGCGAGCAACGTATCGCATAAGGTCTGCGCAAACTCTTCAACCTGCCAATTAGTCGGCATATAAATATGAAAATGCTTTTTACCGCTCGTATTTTTTACTTTGCAGCTGTAACTGTATTGCTCTTTTAAAACCACAGGCTCAATTGTTTGCTGGCTTAAAAACACCATGGCAGGCAGTAAAACCAGTGTGGCAATAAGCAGTCTTAAAATAGTGAAAACAAAATTAAGTGGCATTTTTTATTGTTAAAAGTGTCTTTTAAATGACTAATTTATAGCATTTGTATTACAAACTTATGAAAAGCGTTTGGGTTAGTTTATTTGTCATAAAAACATCAAATTTAACTTTTCATGTCCCCTTATTTGGTTAAGTAAATTAACCAAAAAGACATCTCTAAAAATTACCAACCCATTGTTTAATAAATACAAAAATTTAAAAGATATCCCTGTATTTTATATCGATGCCGGTTTAACCAAACTGCAATATTTCTATTCCATTCTTTGCCCAACTTTTTAAAACATCCAAAATAACCCGGAGTATTCAAGTGACACCATTTGCTCGAAATCGATTAGCGGCTTGCGTAGTACTTGCCTGTTCATCGTCGTATAGCTATGCAGCACAAACAAACGACTATAACGAAATAGAAGAAGTCGTTGCTGTTGCATCCCCTATCAAAGACAGCCAAAAAGCAGCTATTATGGCAAAGCAATCTGCCTCTAACTTTGTTGATATTGTTGCTGCTGATACCATTGGCCGCTTTCCTGACCAAAACTTAGCGGATTCATTAGGTCGCGTTCCAGGCCTTGCTATTGAACGCGATCAAGGTCAAGCACGCTATATAAACTTTCGCGGTGCACCATTTCGTTACACCACAATTGCCATAGATGGCATGACCATTCCTGGTGCTGAAAATGGCCGTATTCCGCGTTTTGACAGCTTCCCGTCTGTTATTACTAGTCGTTTATCTGCCAATAAAGCAATTATGCCTGATATGCCAGGCGAATCGATTGCTGGTTTTATTAATATCGAAACTTTTAACCCGTTTAATGTTGAAGGTTTCTCACTAGCCACTGATGTAGGTTTAGGTAATCAAGCATTAGGGGATGGTGATATTAGTAAGTTTTCAGTGCGAACGTCATGGTCAGGCGAAAATGTAGGCATTAGTTTATTCGCATCACAAAACAGCCGTGAACAAATCACGGATAATCGCGAATTCGACTTAGAACAAGAGGATTCAGAGCTAGTTGTTAACGAACTTGATATGCGTAGCTATAAAGTAAAACGTGAAGACGAAGCCTATGGTGGCCGATTTGAATATCGTCCGAGCGATTCAATGAACCGTTTTTTCTTCAGCACGCTATACAGTAAATTCCAAGATCATGAAGAGCGCAACCAGTATGTGTTTGATTTTGCAGGCGGTGCAGAAGCTGCGGGCAGCAACCTAGCTGCAGGTGAAACAGGCACAGGCCTTGCCATGGTAAGCCGCTCTTTAGAGTATGGTTTGTATGAGAACTCAACATGGACCAACACACTTGGTGCTGATCTCCAGTTAGGTGATTGGTTTTTAGAAGCGCGTACAAACTTCACAAAAACCGAAAACGATGTGTTTTTACCCCTGCCTTATAGTTTATATGGCACAGCGGTCGCAAGCTATGATGTAACAGATATTAACGACCCTCTTGTCACACTTGCACCAGGCATTTCCCTTAACGATATAGATTATGGCTACGAAATGCTGCTGGTTTACGGCAGTGCGTTATCGATTGATAGCCTGCAATTTAAACTAGACGCAGAAACTGACTTTACTTTCGCAGGGCTTAACAACACCTTTAAAATGGGGCTAGGCCATGACCAGCG
The DNA here is from genome assembly GCF_036680945.1 of Pseudoalteromonas sp. P80D2. Lineage (NCBI taxonomy): Bacteria > Pseudomonadati > Pseudomonadota > Gammaproteobacteria > Alteromonadales > Pseudoalteromonadaceae > Pseudoalteromonas > Pseudoalteromonas sp. P80D2. The sequence goes on along the minus strand of NZ_JAZDAR010000048.1, from coordinate 73,269 downwards.
TGAAGCACAGGGCTATGGCACAAATGGTGGCATGGGATCACTATATGGGATCAATCCAAGTGACTATGTAACTGATCAAGCGTGGCATACAGATTTCACAAACAGCATTAACGGCACTTACTTCGACAATAAACAGCTTAGAGCAGATTTAGAAAGCGCATCAGGTGGACTTACAGTCACCCCAGATAACGCCAGCAAAATAAATATTGATGAAAACATCACTACCGCCTATGCCATGGTGACCAATCAATTCAAATGGGGTTCTTTAGTCAGTGGGGTACGTATTGAAAGTACTGACTACACCAGCAGTGGTCCAGAAGGAGAACATTCTGATACCTTCACCGAAGTATTACCGAGTGTGAATTTAAATATTGATTTATCTGATCAAGTTAAATTCAGAGCCGCACTTTCAACGGGTATGAGCCGCCCTACTTACAATGAATGGCGCGCATCAGCATCGATTGATACCACAGAGCAAACCATCTCGGGGGGGTAATCCGTTCTTAGAGGCCGAGTCTTCATATGGTGCTGATATGTCATTAGAGTGGTATGCAGGCGATGCAAGTCTTGTTGCATTAGGCGCTTTCTACCGACACATTGATGATGTCATTTATGCGGATACGACCTATGTAGATGCAGGTAACTACATCAGTGAATTTGCCGGTGAACAATGGAAATACACAGGGTTTATCAATGGTGACGAAGGTCACTTCCAAGGTATCGAGCTTAACTTCATTGGCCAAGCCAGCGATTTTATTTCTGAGAGTTGGGATGGTTTTGGTTTCTCTGCCTACCTAACCCTCTTAGACAGTGAATTTACCACGCTTTCAGGTAGCAGCTTTAGTTTACCGGGCACATCAGACATGATTTTCAACAGCTCTGTTTACTATGAAAACGACCTATTCTCTGCGCGATTGAATTATCAGTATCGTGATGATTGGTTATCAACCACAGAAAACGACAGCATGGGTGAATATTGGGCTGCACAAACCCGTTTAGACCTTTCACTGAGTTACACATTAGCAGAGCCAGTGTATGGCTCAGATGTGAGTTTTTACGCCAACATCAACAACCTTACCGATGAAATTGACGTGCGTTACATCGGCACAGAAGCCACTCCTAACCAAATTGAACGCTATGGTCGCCGCTATATGGCGGGTGTTCGCATCAACTTCTAACTTACTTTTGAATTTACCGCTCAGAGTTTAATCGCTCTGAGCCGAGTAATAACTAAGGAATAACCATGAAAACAATATTTAAAAAGATTGCCATTGCTGCTTTAGTTTCATCAACACTTGCAGCTTGCACAGCAACTGCACCTAAAGTCGCTATTGAATCTGCACAAACTAATTTTAATAATGAAAACTACCAAATTAGCTGGCAGCAAGATATCCCTGCAGCTGTTGATGTGCTGGTATCAACAACACCAGATTTAACGAATGCAACACTCATTGCTGATGATATTACTACCAATGTATTTAATTGGTCACCAAGTGATGAGCATCAGCGTTACTACTTTTTTGTAAAACCAGAAAATGGTGAAGCAACTATGACCACAACGCGACTAATTCCACTTGAAGGTGGTCGTAACTTCCGCGACTTAGGCGGCTACAAAACCCAAGATGGCCGCACTGTTAAATGGGGCAAAATTTACCGTTCTGGGGTTTTAGCGAATCTAACAAACGACGACTATGCGCTTATCAATAGCTTAAATATCGATACCCTTGTTGATTTTCGTGCTAATTCAGAGCGAGATTCAGAAGTCACAGTGTGGGCTGCTGATAAGGTTGAAATCATCGACCGTGATTACGAAATGGACTTTGATATGGGACAAATCGGCAAAGTGCTTCGTGACCCTAACCTAAGCCGTGAAAAGCTCGAAAATGTGATGGTACAAATGTACCCGCGAATTGTAGAAGACCAAAAGCAAAACTACACACAAATGTTCGACCGCTTAGTAAATAAAGACGGCGGTTTATTGTTCCATTGTACGGCAGGAAAAGACCGTACAGGTATCAGTGCTGCATTGATTTTAACTGTGCTAGGCGTTGATCAACAGACAATTATGAATGACTATCTTGCATCAAACGACTACCTCGATTTTGAAAATATGCTTGGTAAAGACACTGGCAAAATGGACCCAAAATATGCAGCAATGATGCAGTTTTTTGCCAGCCTACCAAAAGAAGTAGCGATGCCACTTAAAGGGGTCACTCAGCCTTTACTTGAATCTGCAATTGAGAGCATGGAGCAGCAACACGGAAGTGTACTTAATTACATTCAAGCTGAATTAGACGTTAGCGATGAAGACATTAAAATCCTGCGTGCCAAGTACTTATTGTAAATAACACTGCGTTCACTCCAAAGTTACCCTGTGCTTTTAGCGCCGGGTAACTTTATTCCTTCATTATAAAACACCATGCGATTACCCCCTTCATACTTTGCTTTGTACATGGCTTTATCGGCACACTGAATGAGATATTCTGCGTCACCATAATGCTCGGGGAACAATACGGCGCCTATACTTGGCGAGTAAATAAGCTCTGCATCATTATAAATTAAGGGTTGGCAAATCTCAGCTATCAATTCATCAACCATTTCGATGACGTCTTTTTTGTGTTTAATGCTATTGAGGATAACTACAAACTCATCGCCCCCTAAGCGCCCTACACTGTCTTCTTTTTTTAATACATGACGAATACGCATGGCAATGGTTTTTAATAGTTTGTCGCCAGCGCCATGACCATGAATATCATTAACTTGCTTAAAGCCATCAATATCGATAAACAGTACTGCAATCACGGTTGAAATGGTGTTCGCAATCGACAATGATTCCTCGAGCTGGGTGGTTAAGAAACTGCGGTTGGGGAGATCGGTCAGAGGGTCGTGCCCTGCCATATAAATCAGTTTTTGTTCGAGCTTTTTTTGCTCTGTAATGTCATAAGCAATAGCCACTCTAACTTGCTTTTCTTTTGACCAATAAACAGACCACAAAACATGCACTACTCTGCCATCTTTTCTAACCCAGCGGTTTTCAAATCGTGGGTGCTGATCATTGACCACAATTTGATTAATGGCATTGATGGTTTTGGCTCTGTCTTCTGGATAAACAAAGTCCAACATGTTTCTATTGATGGCTTCTTCTGGCGCGTATCCGAAAATTGTTTCAAAGGCTGGATTAGTAAAAAGTAACGTGCCTTTGGCATCAACTACGCATACTGCATCGAGTAGAAGCTCAATAATGTCTGACAAATAATCCGAGGTATCTTTGTTCATACGCAACTTTTAAGCTAGGTCTACACTGAGTATAGACGAAACCTAACAAGTCACTGAAAGTTTAAGCCTTAATTGGATATAACTTTTTGCAAAGCCAAGCTGAAAAAGCACTGAACACGGCAATACCCGCAAAATCAGCGATTAAATCAACAAAATCTAGCGTTCGAGATTCTACAAAATACTGGCTTAGCTCTTCTAAAATCACAAATGTACTTACAATCAGCACAGCTAAATAAATAGGCCGCCCAGCAACGTTCATTGTTTTAAACTTAAAGGCAAGGTTGATGAATAGCGTAAGTAGTCCAAATAAGCAAAAATGCCCCAACTTATCACCGTAAGGAATGGCCGCAACAAGTTCGAAAAACACCGACTTTTGCCCAGTATTGGCAAGATAGATAACCCAACCAATAAAACCAAAAAAGCCGATAGCAATTAACACAAGAATACGTTGAAACATCTATTATGGCGCCATATGTGAGGTTAAAAATAAAAATTGATAGGCAATCACTTTATTCCAATAGTGCCAGTCATGAATGCCCGGACGTTCAACATAGTCATGGCGGATGCGCATTTTCAACATCGCTTGATGTAGCGCTCTGTTTTGCTCAATAAAAAAGTCATCAACACCTATATCAAGCATAATAGGTAAGGTATCAGCGCCTTTTTTCCATGCCGTATTGCCTGCCGCAATTTTATGAAGGTTGTTAATAATGGCAATGCTATCCCATTTTTCTTTGTTTTCAGCGTAACTGCCGAGTACTTTTGCAAGGTCAAACTCTGCACTAAACGGCCTAACATCGACCCCAGCAGACATCCCTGAAACTGCTGCAAACAGGTTTGGGTGATTTATTGCAATGTGCAAAGCACCAAAGCCACCCATTGATAAGCCTGTTATTGCACGGCCACTTTTAGACCGATTGGTCGAATATTTGGAATCAATATAATTTAGTAAATCGTCTGCGATGTAGGTTTCGTATTGTGAGCTTTTGTCGATATCAGAATCGAGATACCACGAACCAAAATTGCCATCTGGATTAACAATGATGACATCATATTGGTCTGCCAGTTTTTCTATGTGTGTCAGCTTTGTCCAATCGCTGTGATTTCCACTATAGCCATGTAATACATAGATAACATTGTACTTTTTTGAGTCCTGATAGCCATCAGGTAATGTCACCGTTACAGGTTTCTCGATGGCGGTTTTTTTGCCCTTAAATATGTGGGTGTCGGTTTGGTAGGCACAAAGCGGTAAGCTAAAAACGAGGGACAGCGTACAAAGCAACTTTTTCATCATTAATTCCTTTTTCTTATTATATTTTCATTTCTCACACTAGATGTAAATAACTGAATAGTTGATAGATTTTAATCTTAGTTTTTAAATTAAATGAACTGCTAAAAAACCACTCAAATGATATAGTAAGGCCACTTTGATTTTTTAAAAAGCGTCGTCTATGTATCGTTTATTTGAGCGGATGACTAATCCGTTTCCTAAAGAGCAACCCTCTCAGCCACCTAATAGCTTATTTGCTTTTTGCCGTCATTATACCCGTGGCATGGAGCTTTCATTGCTGCTGATGTCGTTAAGCGCCGCTGCACTCGCAATTTTAGAAGTATCGCTATTTAGTTACATGGGGCAACTGGTCGATTGGCTTGGTCAATACACCCCAGATACCTTGTTTGTTGAACAGCAGGCTGAGCTTACAAAAATGGCGGTTATGTTGCTGGTGGTGTTACCTATTGTCGTGTTCTTTCACTCAGCGGTGTTACATCAAGCGCTGCTTGGCAACTATCCTATGTCTATCCGTTGGTTAGCACACCGTTATTTGCTTCGTCAGAGTGTTAGTTTTTATCAAAACGAATTTGCCGGCCGTATTGCGACAAAAGTCATGCAAACCTCATTAGCTGTTCGTGAATCAGTGATGAAATTGCTCGATGTATTAATGTATATCGTGGTCTACTTTGGCGCCATGGTGTTTTTGGTCGCAGAATCTGACTGGCGTTTGATGTTGCCATTATTGATTTGGCTAGTTTTATACGCAGTAATTCAAATGTATTTTGTACCAAAGCTCAAGAAAGTAGCCAGCTCGCAAGCTGATGCACGCTCAGAAATGACCGGACGTGTAGTTGATAGCTACACTAACATTTCGACTATCAAATTGTTCTCGTACACGCAGCGAGAAGAACAATATGCAAAAGACAGCATGGATGTGTTTTTACAACCGGTATATAAGCAAATGCGCTTAGTTACTAGCCTAAACTTCTCTATCAACACGCTCAATTACTTATTGGTATTTAGTATTGCTGCCCTCTCTTTATATCTATGGTCAATTAGCGCCATCAGTGTTGGTGCTATCGCCATTGCGGTGAGTTTATCACTGAGATTAAACGGTATGGCACAGTGGATCATGTGGGAGATAAGTAGCCTATTTGAAAACATTGGTACTGTTGCTGATGGTATGAAAACACTATCAACGCCGATTGAAGTGGATGATAAAGAAAATGCGAGTACCCTTGCAGTTAATAATGGGTCGATAAGCTTTGAGAATGTGCAATTTAACTATGGTAAAGCTGCCAACGAGACCCATCGCGGCCCTGTTATCAATGGCTTAAATTTAGACATTAAACCTGGTGAAAAAATAGGTTTAGTCGGCCGCTCTGGTGCGGGTAAATCTACCTTAGTGAATTTATTACTGCGTTTTTATGATGTTGACTCGGGCACAATTCGTATTGATGGTCAAAACATCGCTGAGGTAAGCCAAGAAAGCTTACGTAAGCACATTGCGATGGTGACGCAAGATACCTCACTGTTACACCGCTCAGTAAAAGATAACATTCTTTATGGTAGGCCCGATGCAACTGAAGATGAAATACTTGCGGCCGCAAAGCAAGCAGAAGCAATTGAGTTCATCGAAGACCTTGAAGACAGCAAAGGCAATAAAGGCTTTGCCGCACAAGTTGGTGAACGCGGTGTGAAGCTTTCTGGTGGTCAACGTCAACGTATTGCTATTGCACGAGTCCTTCTAAAGGATGCGCCAATTCTTATATTGGATGAAGCAACCAGTGCTCTTGATTCTGAAGTTGAAGCCGCGATTCAAACTAGCCTAGACGATTTAATGACTGGCAAAACTGTAATTGCCATTGCACACCGTTTATCAACTATTGCGCAAATGGATAGGCTCATTGTACTTGATGAAGGTGGCGTGGTTGAACAAGGCTCTCATGAGCAATTAATCGCACAAGGTGGCATCTATGCTGCCCTGTGGTCACATCAAACAGGTGGCTTTATCGGCGTTGAGTAGCTAGGTTTTCATTATTAAAAAAGGCATTGAATGAATTTTCGTTCAATGCCTTTTTTATTGTTAGCAATGCTGTTTAAATCAAACGTAAACCAGTCAGAATGAGCATCACAATATTTGCCAAAGCAGCGATTAAAAAGAAATAGCTGCGTGGGCTTGGGTTCTTCTCAGTAGCCACACCATAATACAGCAGCATATGAATGATTCTGGCTATCACATACATCCAAATACACAGTGCAAATGCGCTGCTGTTCAAGTTTAAAAAGAACCCCAGAAATACGGTACCTAAAAATAACGGGCTATTTTCTAAGGTATTCATAAATGTGCGATGTGAACGAAACACAAAGCTGTCATGACTTAATGAATTATCGAGTTTACCAGGCACCGCATTGGGTTGTTTGGCTTTTGTGACAGCTGCAACTATCCACTGAATAGTAAGCATAATTAGAAAAACATACACAGCCGCATAAGCTGAAAAAGTAAGTTCAGGCATCTTCATTTCCTTTTCTATAACAACATGAATGCCTATTCCTTGCAAAAAACCAACCAATTTAAAGCACTGATTTATAAATGGTTATTTATATGATTTAGCTTTTTCAGTACCAATTGTTCGCAAAGTGTATAAATTTTACAGCGTTGCTGAGCAATTTATGAAGTAAAAATAGATGTTAGTATTATTTGAAACTTAAGAAAACTAAATTTATTTTTACAGGTCGCTAAACTAAAACGGTGCTTTAAAAAGCACCGTTAGTTTTGCTGTACTTTTATTCAAATTATTGAATATAAGCCCCACCACAAACAGGGTTGTAAGTGCCTGTGATATGGCCACTTTTCTCGCTTGCTAAATAGCGCACTGTGTTCGCAACATCTTCCGGTTGAGCAATTTTTTGCGTCGGTGTGTGTTGCCTAATCATTTCTTTAAACTCTTCTGGCGCTTCTTTTGTTGCATCTGTTTCTACAAGGCCAGGCGCAACGATATTTGAAGTGATCCCATAAGGACCAAGCTCTTGAGCCAAATATTTATTGAAACTATCAAGCGCGCCTTTTGCAGTACCGTGAGCAATAAAAGCGGGTGCTGGCATTTCTGATAAAGTACTTGAAATAAATATTAATCGACCAAACTGCTTTTCTTTCATTACTTTAGCTGCAAGTTGAGCTGTGTTGTAAGCCGCAAACATTTCATCATTTAATTTTTGAGAAAATTCTTGCCAAGTTTGATCAAGAAATGGCTTCGAAGTAAAACTCATATTCGCATTTGAGATAAGTGCATCAACTCCGCCATGCTGGCTAATATTGTTGATCATTTCTTCAACTTGAAGCGGATCTCGGACGTCTGCTTTAACAGCAAAAGCCTCACCACCATTTGCGATAATTTCATCAGCAAGCTTGTTTGCAACTTCTGAACTATTTACATAATTAATAAATACTCGGTAACCCTCAGCAGCCAACGCCTTTGCGCAAGCTGCACCAATACCACGCGCACCACCTGTAATTAATGCATTTCTTTTAGACATACTAATTCCTTATTAATAAAAAATATAATTTAAGATTTGAGCAAAGATCGAAGATTTGAGACAACCTTAACTAATAGCTCTTGCGATTCATTTAAACCTTTAAGATCAATATGATTTTGAGAATCATCTAATACACCCTGAGCAATTTTTGTGCATTCGCTTACAACATCGAGTGACTGCTCTGTCAGGTTAACCAATTTAGTACGGCTATCTGCTTCCGACTTAACTCGCACAATCCAGCCATTTTTCTCTAATACTTCTACTGAGCGGCTTACGCTTGATTTTTCAAGATACAAAATGTCACAGATTTGGCTCTGTGATATGGAGCCATATTGCTTTAAAGTTAAGATCACTCCCCATTGTTCCGCAGTGATATTTATACCTGCCTGCTTAAACCGAGAAGTTAAAAGCCGATTAAATAAACGGCTCGCTAAACCTGTTAAATGTCCCATAGAGACCGTTAAAGGCACTTCTAATTGGTGTTTATTGTTTTCCAAAAGCGTTCACCACATATAGTTGCATATACAACAAAATAACTTAAATAAGATTTACTTGCAATTAGCATTATTCAACTTTCTTAAATTTCGATTCAGGTTAGCCTTGTTGCTATTTCTACTTTACCGCAGCCTTAAGAGCCTTTACCCTTACCTATTGATCATTTTGTGGTATGAATAATATTTCCCCACAAAAATACTAAAACTCTAATAATAAAGGTTTTTTATGCGTTTAGGTCCCGGACTTCTGGTCACCGCTGCTTTTATTGGCCCAGGTACCATCACCACGGCAAGTGTTGCTGGTGCTAATTTTGGCTTTGCTCTTATTTGGACTTTATTGTTCTCTGTCATAGCGACTATTTTGTTGCAATCTATGGCAGCTCGTCTTGGTGTGGCTACAGGGCTAGATTTAGCCTCAGCACTTAGAACCACCATTCAAACACCGGTATTTAAAGCCCTGGCTGTAATATTAGTAATAAGTGCGATTGGCATTGGCAGTGCAGCTTATGAAGCAGGCAATCTGACTGGTGCAAGTTTAGGACTACAAGAAATACTACCTTCTGTAAGCCCATTACTCTGGACTCCCCTTATTGCAGTTTTAAGTGCAGTTCTTTTGTACACTGGCAAACATAAAGTCATTGAGGGTGCGTTAATTGTTTTAGTGGTGTTGATGAGTTTAGTGTTTATTTCAACGCTGGTGATGGCGGCTCCGCCACTTGGTGAAGTGCTAAAAGGATTTATACCTAGCTTACCTGATAATTCAATTACCACGGTACTTGCATTGATAGGCACAACAATTGTGCCCTACAACCTGTTTTTACACTCCGGGGTACTTGCAGAAAAACACGATAGTTCAAAAAATATCGACAAAGTAATCAAAGAAACAAACCTTGATACCGGTATTTCGATAACTTTAGGTGGCATAATCACGTTAGCTATCTTATCAACAGCCTCTGTGGCATTTTACGGTACTGATGCAGGTAAAATTTCAGCGGCCAATATGGCTGTGCAGCTTGAGCCACTTCTAGGTGGTATGGCTCATTATTTCTTTGCTATCGGTTTATGTGCTGCCGGGCTTACTAGCGCAATAACTGCACCTCTTGCGGGTGCTTACGCTGTTTGCGGCATGCTTGGTTGGTCAACACAAATGAGTGATACACGTTTTAAACTGGTTGCTATCACTATCCTTGTTTTTGGTGCACTGGTCGCATCACTTGGGCTTGACCCGGTTGCGGTCATCATCTTTGCGCAAGCTGCCAATGGTTTATTACTTCCAATTGTAACCTGTTACCTTGTTTGGTTGGTAAATCAAAAATCGGTGATGAAAGGCTACACTAATTCGCTTTTACTTAACCTTGTAATTGTGCCAGTAATACTGCTTATATTTGGCCTTAGCCTTTATAAACTAAGTAATCTAATTTTTTAGTTTGAAAAAATATTATACCAATTAGCTTAATTAAGTGAGCTATTTTGAGGCAATAAAACCTCGTTGATAACAAGGCAAAAATTTCGTTATTTAGTTGTTCTAAATGAGAAGTTTTTAACGCAGGTAGCGACAGGTTTAATCCCTCAAAATGTTTAAGTATTATTGCTGATTGGTATTAAAAAAAGGCCGCAAATTTGCGGCCTTTTTAATGCTTAAACGCTTATTTAGTATAAGCGCGTGGCATTGCTGAATCAGTTGTATAACGGTCGCGTAGTTTGTCTTGACGCGCTTCGGTTGAAACCTCTTCACCGTTGATCCACATTTTGCTTACGTGTGAGTTAAGCTCAAATGGATCTGCAGACCACATAACTAGGTTTGCACGTTTACCTTTGGCAATTGCGCCTGAGTTTAAACCAAAAACTTCAGCAATATTGCTAGTTACTGCGCTAAGTGCACCTTGTTGGCTCATACCGTATGACACAGCATTACCTGCATCAAAACGTAATTGGTATACATTGTGGCTTGAATCACCAGCAACACCAATAATGACTTTTACACCGGCTTTTTCAAGCTTACCTGCGTTAGCAAGGTTTGCATGTAATGAGTCAAAGCTACCCGGTAAGTTAGCCATCGAGCTGATGATCACAGGAACATCCGCTTTAGCTAGAGCATCCGCAACCACAACAGCATCATCACCGCCATGAATCACTAAATTGATGCCATAGGTTTCTTTTAACTTAACAAGTTCATAGATGTCAGATGCGCGTTGAACACTCGCAATCAGTGGCATATCACCAGCAAGCACAGCTGCTAAAACTTTTTGCTCTGTTGATGGCTCTTTTTTGTCATCTTTTTTAGCTGACTTTTCGCCTTCAAGCTTGTCGATAAGTGTTTTCATCGACATAGCACGTGAGCCTTTACTCTTTTCACCTAAATGAACAACAAGTGCAACTTGCTTTTTATTTACGCTTTCAAAGCTACCTGATAGATCAACTACAGATGCAAGACCCGCAAAGATACTGTCACCGCCGTTTGGTACAATCACGTCTTGAGTAATGCCGCCTTTGCGAGCATAAGGAATTAAGCTACTGCGTGGGTTGAATGCAAGGCTTGGATCAAAATCAATGCCCGCTTTGTCGTCACCACCATCGCGTGACCCTGCAACAGCACCCACTTCGACTAAGCCTAATTGGTTCATAGTACCAATAAAGCCAGCAGTCACGATTTGGCCTTTTGCATCAATGGTTGTATCCGCGTTGATAGACGCTGGGTTAATAGCAACAATTTTGCCATCTTCAATAACAACGCTTGCGCCTTCAAGTACGCCTTGCTCTGTTGAAGTGTGTAGTGTTGCATTTACAATCGCTACCGATGCAGCACTTGCTGTCGCAGAAAATAAGCCAGCAGCAACAAGTGACAGCTTTAATGATTTAGTTAATTTTGTCATCAATGTTACTCCTATTTTTGACCTAGCATGAAATCACTTTGTGCTTGGTATTTATCATCGTTACGATCATAAACTTTGGCACCATCGATAAATACTTGTTCAGCTTTCGCATAAACACTGAATGGGTTTTGGTTCCAAATAACCACATCAGCTTGCTTACCTGCTTCAAGTGAACCTGTTTTATCATCAATACCTAGCGATTTAGCCGCGTTTGAAGTGATCCACTTGATTGCGTGTTGCTCAGAGATGTCATAGCCCACATCATTCGCGCGATACATAACTTTACCGGCTTCTTGGTTTAAGCGTTGGATAGTTGTATCTGAATCAGAGTGAACAACGGCACATGAATTTTTAACAGCATCTACAATTGCTACGTTCTCTTGAACCATGTCGTAGGCTTCCATTTTAAAGCCCCACCAATCTGGCCAAAGTGCCGCACAGTTACCGTTCTGGGCAAGTAAGTCAGCAATTTTGTATGCTTCAACACCGTGATGGAAAGTACCTGAGTGATAACCGAACTCTTTACCAAGGTCGATCATCATGGCCATTTCTTCTGCTTTATAACAGTGGTTATGGATTAAAATGTCACCTTCTAACACACCAGCTAGCGTATCTAGCTTAATGTCGCGATGAGGTGCTGCAGGGTTTTTACCCGCGGCATAATCACTTTCGTATTTATCCCACTCGCGTTTGTACTCAGTCGCTTCAATCCAAGCTGTGCGATAGCCCGCCATGTTACCCATACGTGTTGATGGTAAAACACCTTTACGGCCATAAACACGTTTAGGGTTTTCACCACATGCCATTTTTAAACCATACGGTGCTTCAGGAAACTTCATACCTTGCATCGTGTGCGAAGGAATGTTTTTAAGCGTTACACCACGGCCACCAATTAAGTTTGCTGAACCTGGTAGAATTTGTAATGACGTAATGCCGCCCTCACGAGCGCGGTTAAAGCCAGGGTCTTGTGGCCATACTGAATGCTCAACCCATACTTCTGCAGTCACTGGGCTGGTCATTTCGTTACCATCTTGGTGAGATGCCACCGATGGAGTTGGGTATGCACCTAAATGTGAGTGCACGTCAATAATACCCGGTGTTACCCATTTGCCTTGTGCATCAATTGTTTTATCAGCTTGTACAGAAAGGTCTTTACCTACTTGTTGTACTTTGCCATCAACAAAGAATACATCTGCGTCATCTAAACGCTCGCCTGTGCCGGTTAAAACAGTGGCATTAGTGATTAACGTACTTTGTGATGCAAGTGGTTGATAAGTGCTTGGGTATGGGTTTTTGTTAATTGAGACTTTTGGATCTTGTGGGCCATTGTCTTGGCAACCCGCTAACGCGACACCAAGCGCCATAACCAACAAGGATGGTGCAAATTTTTGCATTCTTACGTTCCTCTTTTTTATTATTTAATTACTTTAACTAATTGTTAATTCTAATGCGAGTAAACGAGGCCAGTCACCAATATTCAAGACGAACAACCAGCCTCATAGAGCACTATTTCTTTATATAGTTGTTATATAGCTGCTCTAACGCACCTTCGGTCGTTAAGCTCGGATCTTTGTTGATAAAATGTTTCACAGTTCGAGTTACAAAGTCTGAGTTTTGCTTATGCTGCTTGGCAAAACTTTTAATTAGTGAATCTGCATCGTTTGCTGCGGTTACTTTTTCGTGTCGATGGCGGTATTGACTCAATGCACGGTTAAAATCGCCATTGTAACCTTCTACCACCAGCTTATAGAATTCTGTTCTGTCGACTTGTAAATCATTAATGCAGTAATTAAGCGCGTCTTTAAAGTCATAAAAGACTTTGCCTTGCACATCAAATTCGGCACGCTTCTCACGAATAGTGACACTGGCATCTTCAGTTGCATAGCTATAACCTTGAAATGCTACTCGCTCTGCTGCCTCTGCACCTAACTTCATGCCTGCTTTAATACTGTGCACAAACTCATCACTCATATCGTGAAGTTCACTCTCATGCCACATGTGATAAATTCTCAGCGCTTTTGCATACTTTGTTGAAAGTTTCTTTTTAAGCTTTGTAACTCGCCCATCAATAGTCAGCACTCGTTCGTTATGCAGTAATGCAAAGCACTCATAACATGCTGGAATTGATATAAATTCAGCCTCTTCGCCTAAATCTATAATGCTTTGCAGCATATGCAGTGGCGGACAAAAATCTCGCTCAGTTGCTTCACAACCACAATAAAAACATTGATTAAAGTGTTTTGATTCAGATGCATAGGCTTGTTGATAATAGCCTGCTAATTTTGTGGTCACTCATGCTCCTTATACTCTGATTAGCCTTTTTAAGAAAAGCTAGAGTTAATACTTAAATGTAACAGCTACGTAAAAATTAAGCCTTTAATACGAGCCAAAACACGTTTTAAAAAAATAAATGAAAAAAAATTTAGCCTATTTGTGTCAAAATTCACACTTTAAAATAGCACTTATCAAGCGGTTAGTTTTACTTGTTCACATCTACATACTTACTTACATCTTGTCGATTTTCATTAACAGCAATTGTTCTTGTTTAGCGTAATACTTTAAATGTGCCCAGCAAACAGGAAGTGTGAAGTATCCATAAAAGCGAGGTCGCACATACTAAACCTAATACGGACAACAACTGGAGAGAAAGATGAATACGTTAACTACAGCACTAGGTACAGCATTAATTTTAGGTTCTTCATTAGCAGCAACTGATGCAACTGCAGCACAATTTGTCGCAGCAGATGACTCTGTAGGCACGCAAGCTTGCATGGCCATTGCTTCTAACAAACCATTAAACGTATCAAGCACAATGCGCGATCTACGCTTAAGCAAACGAGTAATGACAGAAAAACTACTTTGCAATGATATGACGACTGATAAGTTTGCAAGCACTTATGGTTTTCATAACTCTGCGAAATACTTAAATTTTGAAACAGCAACAAAAACAAGTATTCAAGATATTGCTAAAGTATCTGATGACACAGTGATTGTTATTGCTGGTTCTAAATAATGATGAATTCACTGTAGCAGGTCTTTAAAGGCCTGCTACAAATTCCTTCTTCATTAAACTAGCGCAGCGATCAGGCCAAATAGGCCACCAAATACTCCGCCCCAAATCACTAACCAACCTAAATGTTCTTTGATCATGGTTTGAATAATATCTTTCACCATGGTTGGCGTAAGCTCATTCAAACGCTCATCAACTAAACGCTCAACAGTACTGTGCAATGAGCCACCAAGATGAGAGTTGGCAAATAGCTTTTCATCTAGAATCGTTTTAAATTCGTCGCTCTTTGAAATATCAATCACCGCTGCTTTCATTTTTTCAATGAAAGGTTCACGCATCGGCTCAAGCGCATCACGGCCACCAAACATTGATAGCATGCCACCAAATTGTGAGTTTTCGATAACCTCAATTAATGAATCATAAGCCGGACTTAAATTAACTTCACTGATCACTGGCTCTAAATCAATATTTGGCTTAGCGAGCGCCATAACCTGATCTATTTTCTCTTCGGCAAAGAACTCGGTCATTACCAAGTTACGAATAGCCACCTTAAAAGACGCAAACTTTAAAGTTATAACCCCAGAGCCGTATAAAAATGGTACTTTTTCGAATAGCATGTGAATAGCAAGCCAGTTAGTTACTGCGCCCGATAACGCAAATAAACCAACAGAAAGCACAATTGCTTGTTCAAATAAAAATCCGACTAATACTAAGGCAAGCGCCACTAAATTAGTAATGAGACTTTTATTCATCTGACCCCTCATAAATACTTCGATAAACTTTAACAATATTAACGCTATGGGTTTGTTAATTCATCGTCTTTTTGCCATAGTTTAATTATATGGTTAAAAGGTGAACAAAATTATGTGGAATTCGGTGAATGAACAGATTAGCCAAGCGATGCACTTTGATTTTAAGCATACCTTTAAGCGCCAATTACAATCACCCAATAACGACAAATACTTCCAAATTGGTGATGATCTACACCACTTCTTTGTGAAAGTTGCTCACTTGAGTGATCTGGAGCGCCTAGAGTGCGAAGCCTTTAATCTTGAGCTATTAACCCAAGAAAGCTTATTTATGATCCCAGATTGCATCACCACAGGTTGCAATATTGAGTTTTCATTTATCGTGCTTGAATGGTTAGAGCTTGATAAACAGCCCCATACCAATTGGCATGAAATGGGGGAGCACCTTGCCCATTTACACCAAAAGCATACCCAAGCTATGTTCGGCTTAGATAACGACAACTTCCTTGGCCCTACTCTACAACCAAATCGTTGGCACAAAAAATGGGATGTATTTTTTGCTGAAGAGCGCATTGGTTGGCAATTACAGTTATTACAAGAAAAAGGTATTGAGCTTGTCAACCAAGACTCCTTCATCACTTTTGTTAAAGACGCACTGCATAGCCATGTTGTAGAGCCTTCGTTATTGCACGGTGATTTTTGGCGTCGAAATATGGGCTTTTATAATAATGTACCCAGTGTATTTGACCCTGCTTGTTATTATGGTGATCGGGAATGCGATATAGCAATGAGTGAGCTTTATGCGCCATTGCCTGATAGCTTTTATGATGCCTATAACGATATCTACCCATTGCAGGTAGGTTACGAGCAACGTAGAGCCATCTATCAACTATACCCTATGCTCAATAATGCCAATATCTTTGCAGGGCACTATCTTACTGAAGCAAAACAACAAATTGATCAGCTACTGAAATAAGCAAGAATTCACTGTAAAAGGAATGTCACAAACCGCTAAACACAGCTATATTTAGCTTATAAAGCGTATTAATAAAGATGCTAACCGAATTGGTAGCACTACGCTTACATCTATTCGGTTAGTGAGTTATATCAATCTAATTAAATCTAGATTCATTTTTGATGAGTTAGAGTTTAACGAAGATTGCAATTTAACGAACTCAGGCATGCCTGATTAAGGTAAAAGCTGATGAAAGACCAATACACACAACGGATTTCATGCCCTCACTGTGGCCACCACATTCATGTTGCACTTGATGCAAGCGACGGTGACCAAGATTACTATGAAGATTGCGCAGCATGTTGCAATCCCATTCATTTAAATATGCATATAGATTACGCACATAACAAACTCGAATTACATGTCGATAGTGACGACGAGCAAATTTTTTAATTTGCTCGTTTGATGTATTTATTTTGCTTGTTGCGAAAGATAATTTTCGACCGTGTTGATAATGGTATAAGTTTGCTGATCAACTTCGATATTTAACTTATCACCTTCGCGGTAGTTATCGAGATTGGTAATAGAGAGTGTTTCTGGGATCAGGTGTAGCCAAAAGCCCTGCTCATCAACTTCACCTACAGTGAGGCTTGCCCCGTTAACGCTCACAAATCCCTTATACAAAACGTATTTTTGCCACTCTTTTGCTAATGCTAATTGCATCTTACAGTTATCTTGAAAATGGTTAATTGAAAGTATCTCGGCCATACAATGAATGTGACCCGACACGATATGCCCACCTAGTTCAGTACCAAAAGTCACTGAACGTTCAAAATTTACCGTATCATTGACAGCCAGCATACCTAGGTTGGTTAACTTCAATGTTTCATCAATCACATCAAAATTTATAACACAGCAGCCTTTCGTGTCTGATGCAAACTTCACCACGGTTAAACAACAACCATTAATGGCTATGCTCGCGCCGATATTCAAGTTTTCAGCATATTGCTGCTCTACTTTTAAAGCCAGCCTCAATACACCGCCTTGGTTAGTAGCGTCAACCACAACGGCTTGCGTTTGCACAATTCCAGTGAACATCGCTTTCTCTTTTCTTCATTAAATAGATAACTGCGATTTTTATTGATCTATGAATAGATTACAATGGCTGTCTGTTTATTTAGTCGTGTAATTTATGTCTTTTTGTAGTTGGGAAGCCAAAAGGTTAATTTCGTTAGCCATTCCTGTTTTTTTGGCACAGGTAACCCTTATTTTAATGACGGTTGTTGATACCGTGATGGCAGGCCAAGTGAGTGCAACAGACTTGGCAGCACTTTCTATTGCAACGGGTATTTGGAATCCGTTGATGCTTGCACTGCAAGGCATATTATTGGCGTTAACCGGGATCATAGCGCAGTTTGCTGGTTCAAACGATAAACAAGGTATTAGTCATTATTTTCAACAGGGCCTGTATCTGGCGTTAGTACTTGCCATAATCGGTTTAGGGCTGGCAAGCCTTGCTGATACAGTGCTTAGTCAATTAGATACTTCACAGTCTATTACAGAATTAGCCGAGCAATATATTCATTTTGTTAAATGGGGTATTTTTGGCTTTTTACTTTTCAGTGTGTACCGAAATATCACTGAAGGTATGGGGATGACCAAACCTGCTTTTTACATTAGTTTAATTGGCTTAGCAGTTAATATTCCGGCCAACTACGTATTTATACACGGTAAATTAGGTTTTCAAGCGTACGGTGGCGCGGGCTGTGGTATTGCCACGGCGCTGGTATTTACAGCAATGGCGTTAACTCAGGTTATTTATTGTCACTTTAACAAAAAGATTGATGCCAAAGCATTGCTAGCCAATTTCGAAGCGCCAAAGCCCGCTACTTTGTGGACTATCACCAAAGTAGGTATTCCAATTTCATTAGCTACTTTTTTTGAAGTTACACTATTTGCTTGTATTCCTTTGTTTATAGCGCACTTAGGTGCGGTTGCTGTTGCCGGTCACCAAATTGCGGCTAGTGTAACGACATTATTGTTTATGATGCCGTTAAGCCTCTCAATTGCCATTAGCATTCGAATAGGCAATTTGTTTGGCCAACAACATTATCAGCAGTTAAAAAATGCCGTTAAAACGAGTTATATTCTCGCGGCAATTATTGCTTTTTTACTGGCAAGTGTGACCTTTTTTGCCCGTGATATTATAAGCCAATTGTATTCTGACAACCCTGAAGTATTGGCCCTTGCCTCTTCAATCATGGTACTTGCTTGTATCTACCAGTTACCAGATGCCCTGCAAGTTTCTGCCAATGGTATTTTACGTGGATTGAAATACACGGCACCAATTGGTTATATCACCTTTGTATCCTATTGGTTGATCGGCTTTGCGCTTGGCTTCGTACTTGCTCGTACAGATTTGATTGTTCCAGCACTGGGCCCTCATGGCTTTTGGATAGGCATTATTGTGGGGTTAAGTGCCGCAGCAATTATGTTGATGTTCACTGTTCATAGGCGATTTAAACATGCACCTTTTTTGCAAAACCAATAGCCTTTTAAACTCTATCATCGCAACAGCGTGTGTGGCACTTATTGCCTGCACGCCCTCCTCCGGTGATGTAAATCACACCTATGCGCAAAGATTAGAAAACGTGCTTAAAACTGAAAGTTTTAAACTCTCTAAACCAAGTACACTCACTGTTAACCACTTTTCTGAAAATACTGAAGATAAAGCAACCATTGGCATGCTTGAACTTGCCCAATTACGCCAATGTAAACTTGCAAACCTTATTGCTGAGCACAATAACCAGCTTGGCAAAACAGCAACGCCTGCTAATGTTCTTAGTTATCAAATTAAGTTTATTCAAAACGCAAATGAATGCTTAGAAAGCTTTGATGAGCAAGGTGAGCTAGTTGAAAAAATAAAACTCACCGCAGTACAAAAGCAAGCAAACCTTCCTAACTACTTTAAAGCTATGCTGTTCAACGAAAGCGAGTTTAAGCAAAGCTGGCAGCTAAGTTCGACACACATTGATGAAAACACCGCAGGTTTTAGTGAAACCGTGAGCGCGATGGAGCAAATTGCTAAATTAAACAAGCATATTAATAACGGCAAAATAAACGCTATAGAGCCTGAGCAAATCATCAACCAACTCGAAGTATTAAATCGCTTTAAATACAACAAGCTTCTTATTTCGGCAGCAAGGGTGCAAACACATTACAATCAACAATTAACAGCGCTGCTCATGAAGTATTCAAAAGATGATCTCTGCCCTGCCAACAAGAATAAACAAAAAGCGCAAACGCTTAGTAATGTGTTTAAAAAGTTTTATTTAGAGCAATTACAGCCTTATCAATCATTCTTAGTGGGTCGATTAGAAACCCTACAACCTCTTTACCAGCAAATATGGCATGACACCGAAATGGCCCAGTTTGTAGATAGCGGCAGTAATGCCGCAATTTTACAAAGTCTTAAGCGCTCTGCGAAAAGCCATGTTACTTGGTGGCAAGGTTTTTACAGAACGTGCGAAATTAGTCCGTTATGAATAAAAAACCAGCACTTAGCATAAAAATAGCTAAAGCTGCTTGATTCACACAACCAGTCGCTATATATTAGCCTCCGTTGTTTAGCCACGCTAACAACCATTTAAATCAAAATACAACCGTAGCTCAGTTGGTTAGAGCACTACCTTGACATGGTAGGGGTCGGTGGTTCGAATCCACTCGGTTGTACCACGATTTAGGTATAACCAAAGGAAAGAGCACTACCACTCTTAATGGCCCGGTCCAAAGGTCGGTGGTTCGAATCCACTCGGTTGTACCAAAACATTTAATCTACTTCAGAATTAAATGCCTGTACGACCGTAGCTCAGTTGGTTAGAGCGCTACCTTGACATGGTAGAGGTCGGTGGTTCGAATCCACTCGGTCGTACCAATTATATCTTTATTGCTTCTTTGTAATTCCACAACTTCTATTAATAAGTACATTAACCTAAAAAGATTTACTCAGTTGGTTAGAGCACTACCGCTCTCTATGACCCACGCCAAAATCGGTGGTTCGAATCCACTCGGTCTACCCTAGCACCTAGCTCCTAGCACCTAGCACCTAGCGCCTAGTACCCAGCACCTTGTAACTTGAAACTAGCCCCTCGAAACTTATATTTGTAAACTAACCCACCTGCTCCCCTAGCGAAAATATCCTCTCTACTAACTGCCACTTACCTTGCTGATTAGTACTATCTACGTTCTGAAACTGCTCCATTAGGCTTTCCCATGCTTGCACCTGTGGGTTCATCGCATCTTGTTTTGCTTTTTCTGTAAAGCTAAATGAATCATCGGTTTGCAGTATCATGATAAGGGTTGTGCCAACACGATGAATCGCCATGTCGGTAATTCCTGAATCGCGAATAGCACTTATGACATCAGGCCAAACTTGCTTGGGGCTATGGTATTGCTCGTAAGTAGCTATAAGCTCTGGGTCGTTTTTTAGCTCTAATGTAAGGCAGTACTGCATCTGGCTCTCCTTTTATTGTTTATGAATAAATACAACGCGATACGCAAAAATCGTAATTGCAACAAAACACAGCATAGGTAATATAAATGACGTTTGTTCAGCACTTAAAAAAGCAATGGGGTTCGCATCAATAATCATCCCCTGTAATGGGGGCATTAATGCCCCGCCAACGATTGCCATTACCAGCCCCGCGGATGCAATACTTGCATCCGCTTTTAAGCCATTTTGCGCAATGCCATAAATAGTTGGAAACATTAAAGACATACAGGCAGAGGTGGCGACCAAAGAATACAGCCCTACTTCACCGCCGATAAAAACCACCAAACACATCAAGCTCGCAGCGGCTATTGCAAACCACATTAATAACAGCCCCGCTTTAAACCAATTTAGTAGGTAGGTGCATAAAAATCGGCTCGCAAGAAAAAAGCACATAGCAATAATATTAAAATGCTGTGCCTCAGCTGCACTTAGCCCTACCTCAGCCATGCCATAGTGAATAATGAAGGTCCAACACATAATTTGAGCACCTACATAAAACACCTGTGCTACTACCCCTTCACGATAGGGTTTGTTGTTTATAAGCCTTATAAATAAAGGCTTTAATGCTTGATTGCGTTTATCTGATGCCATGAGCTGTGTATTAGGCAACCGATAAAACAAATAAACAAACAATAAACAGATCACAACCAATGCAATTGCCACATACGGGGTGCGAATAGTCGCTAAATCAGCGCTTTGCATGAGTTGGTGATGTACAGGATTGGTTACTGCAAACTGCTGTAGTGCATCGGTTAATTTACCATTGACAATCGAAGGTAGCATTTGCGCATACTCGGGATGTGCTGCTTTTTCTTCTGCTCGAAACTTTGCAACATGAAGATTATTTAAAATCAGGTTTGAGGCCACAAACATGCCAAGTAAAGAGCCTACTGGGTTAAATGCTTGCGCTAAATTAAGTCGTTTGGTTGCAGTTTGTGGGCTGCCCATTGATAAAATATATGGGTTTGCCGTTGTCTCTAACAGCGCTAAACCACAGGTCAAGATACATAATGCCGCAAGAAAATAGTTAAACTCGCCATACACACTTGCTGGAATAAACAATAAAGCCCCAACAGCATAAAGACCAAGCCCTAAAACGATGCCGTATTTATAACTAAAGCGCCGAATAAACAAAGCAGCAGGGATTGCCATTACGCCATAGCCTAAATAAAACGCAAATTGCACCAAGCTGCTTTGTGTGTTTGAGATCAAGAAAATATCTTTAAATGCTTTAACTAAAGGGTTGGTTATATCGTTTGCAAAACCCCAAAGCGGAAATAGTGCCGCAACCAAAATAAAAGGGATCAGCATGTCATTTGATACGACGCGGTCCTTGTTACGTTTCGTGTGTGTTCTTTTATGTGTGTTCATAATCAAGCCTGTTGTTTTAATACAAGGCTCACTGATTACTCGCTATGCCATGTAAAATCGATTTAAACAATGTCAAACCAGTTTATAGAGTCGCACATATTTGATGTAGAAAATCACCATCAGCCAGAGTGATTTTTGTACAAATGATTAAACATAAAACATCGCTACAGCCAAAATTTCATATACAAAAACCTGTTTAAAATACGTGCTAAACGCGTTGACTCACTTCAAGCCCAAACATATTTTACAAAGAAATTCATTTTTCAAATCGTTGCAGATTAACAACGTGAGATGGCTATGGCTGAGAATAAATTTGTACAGTTACACCCACACGATAATGTCATTGTTTGCTGCCGTTCGGCGCAAAAAGGCGAGCAAATTAACATTACAAATCAGGTAATAACACTCGATTCAAGTGTCACTATCGGACACAAAATTGCCTGCCAAGATATTGCTGCCGGTGAGCAAATTTTAAAGTATGGGGCTTCAATAGGCTCTGCGACTGAAGCTATAAAAACTGGCCAACATGTTCATCTACACAATATGAAAAGTGACTACATTGCTAGCCACACTCGCCATACAGTAACGGGAGAATAATATGCGCGGCTATTTAAGAAACGATGGCTCAAAAGGCATTCGAAATACCCTAGTTGTGGTTTACTTGGTTGAGTGTGCGCACCATGTTGCACGTTCTATCGTTAATAAGATGGATCACCCTGATGTGCAACTAATCGGTTTCCCGGGCTGCTATCCAAACAACTATGCGCTTGCAATGATGAAAAGCATTTGCACTCACCCTAATGTGGGCGGTGTTTTATTAGTGTCACTAGGCTGTGAAGGTTTTAACCGTGAGTATTTGAGCGATGCGATTGCTGAGTCTGGTCGTCCAGTAAATACCCTAGTGATCCAACAAAATGGCGGCACAAAAAACACTATTGCCAAAGGCATTATGCAAAGCCAAATCATGCTTGAGCAGCTTGCTCAATGCCCAATTGAGTACATGCATCTCGATGAGCTTGTCATTGGCACTATTTGTGGTGGCTCTGATGGCACCAGTGGCATAAGCGCAAATCCGGCAGTTGGAAAATGTTTTGACCGATTAATTAGCGCGGATGCTACCTGCATTTTTGAAGAAACCGGTGAACTTGTCGGTTGTGAGCAAATCATGGCTCATCGAGCCGAAAGCCCAGAACTCGCCAAGCAACTTATTGATTGTGTTGTCAAAGCAGAAAATTACTACACCAAAATGGGCTATGGCAGTTTTGCCCCAGGCAATGCGGAAGGCGGTTTAACAACTCAAGAAGAAAAATCAATGGGCGCCTATGCCAAGTCTGGCGCATCGCAAATAAACGGCATTATCAAACCAGGAGAAAAGCCAAATAAAAAAGGCTTGTTCTTAATGGATGTGGTGCCCGATGGCGAACCTATGTTTGGTTTTCCAAATATTTCAGACAACCAAGAGATTGTCGAAATGATAGCCTCAGGAGCTCATATCACCTTATTTACCACAGGCCGCGGCTCTGTTGTTGGTTCTGCCATTTCACCGGTTATTAAAATCTGCGCTAACCCAGAAACCTATGCAAATCTCAGTGATGATATGGATATAAATGCCGGCGCTGTTATTGAAGGCAGTAAAACCGTTAAGCAAGTGGGAGATGAAATTTTTGAGTTGATTGTTCGAGTTGGCAATGGTGAACAAACCAAATCTGAGCAAATGGGACATCAAGAGTTTTTATTAACGTATAAAACCTTCGATAGCATTGGGCCTGCGTGCTTGAAATAAAGCTGAGGAATTCATCATGAGCAATTACTTTAACCACCTTTACCCAGATGTTGCCGACCTTAAGAAAAAAGCCAAGAAACGTATTCCTCGCTTTGCCTTCGATTACCTTGAAGGCGGTTGTATGCAAGAGCATGGTGTAAAACGAAACAGAGATGACATCAATAGTGTGCAATTACGCAGTGAGCTATTAAAGCCATTTACAGGTAGCAGCCAAACTGTCGAGTTATTTGGTCATACTTACGCTGCCCCATTTGGTATCGCGCCTGTTGGTTTACAAGGATTAATGTGGCCAAAAGCCCCTGAGATTCTTGCTAAAGCCGCCGCTGAAAAAAACATTCCTTATGTATTAAGCACGGTTTCATCATCTAGCCTTGAGCGCATCGCAGAAGTATCAGAAGGCCATGCGTGGTTTCAGCTTTATAACCCGACCGATGAAAAGATTAGGCTTGATTTACTCAATCGCATCAAAGCAGCCCACTACCCTGTGCTAGTGGTCACCGTTGATGTGCCTACTTTTGGCTACAGACCACGTGATATTCGAAATGGCCTTGCTATGCCACCGAAGATGACGCTGTCTAATATTCTGCAAATGCTATCAAGACCCCGTTGGCTTTATGAAACAGCGCTTGCTGGTAAACCAGAAATGGAAACCCTCAAGCCGTATATGCCAAAAAATATGCCTACCGATGAGCTTGCAGCTTTTATGAATAAAACCGTCATGGGCCGCGTTGATCTGGAAGGTTTAAAACCGATTCGCGATTTATGGCAAGGGCCTTTGATCATTAAAGGGTTGATTAATGAGTCTGATGTACAAGCGGCCATTGCGCTCGGCGCAGATGGGGTTGTTATGTCAAATCATGGAGCGCGTCAGCTAGATGCCGGTGAATCTCCCGTCAAACCACTGCAAACAGTCGCTGCCAAGTATTCAAACGACATCAAAATTTTTATGGATAGTGGGCTTCGTAGCGGAACAAATATTGTGAGTGCACTTGCAAGCGGCGCTGACTTTACATTTTTAGGCAGGCCCTTTGTGTATGGCGTGGGTGCCCTTGGCGATAGAGGCGGCATTCACACCATCAATGCCTTGATGATGCAAATTACTCAGATCATGAATCAGCTAGGCTGTGCCACTGTATCTGAACTGCCCGATTTTTTGGTGAAGTAAGGAAACCTTAAGAGGTAGGTTATGAAAAACACATTTAAAACGCGTCCGCTTGGAAAAACCGGCATTGAGGTTTCAACCCTCGGTTTTGGCGCGGCCTCTATGGGTAACCTATATCAAGCAGTGAGCGATGAAGAAGCTAAAAACACCTTAACTGCAGCAATTGATGTGGGCATTTCATTATTCGATACCGCCCCTCGCTATGGCGCTGGGTTAAGTGAACGTCGTGTTGGTGATGCCCTGCGCGGCCTTGGTAAAAAAGACTATATTCTATCAACTAAGGTTGGCAGATTGATCAAACCAGATCCCCATGCTGATGTAACGCAGCTCCGTCATGGTTTTGCTACCCCCATGCCTTTTGATGCTCAATATGACTATAGCTACGATGGCATTATGCGCTCTTTTGAAGATAGCCAGCAACGCTTAGGCTTAGCTGAAATTGATATTTTACTCGTCCATGACTTAGGGGTTGATACACATGGCGAGCGAGATGCCTTTTATTTTATGCAATTTGAGCAAGGCGGCTACCGCGCGTTAGAAGAGCTCAAAGCAAGTGGGCAAATTAAAGCTATCGGTTTAGGGGTTAACGAAGTTGAAATATGCCAACGTGCAATGGCAATTGGTCAGTTCGATTGCTTTTTATTAGCCGGTCGTTACTCACTATTAGAGCAGCAACCTCTCGATGATTTTTTACCTGCATGTATAGAGCATGGTGCGTCTATTATCTTAGGTGGGCCCTATAACTCGGGAATATTAGCAACGGGCGTTAGCAATTTTCGAAACCCATACTACAACTATCAACCAGCCCCACAAGAAATCATCGACAAAGTCGCCAAAATTGAAGCTGTTTGTGTTGATCATAATGTCACATTAGTAGCTGCAGCTTTACAGTTTCCACTCGCGCATCCCGCTGTTGCCTCGGTTATACCTGGGCTTGGTAACGAAAAACGGGTGCACAAAACCGTCGAATTATTTAATCAGGTGATCCCGAACCAGTTTTGGCAAGATTTAAAAACAGCGGGTCTCATTGCACAGCATGCACCGACTCCAGAAAGCGGAGACGCATCATGAACACAATCAGCACACTCAACCCGATTAAGAAAATAGATAGCCATCAACATTTTTGGCAATTGAGCCGTGGCGACTATCGCTGGTTAAGTGAAGATTTAACTGTGCTTTATCAAGATTATTTACCAGAAAGGCTCACTACGACCCTTGCTATTAATGACATTGCTAACACTATTGTGGTGCAAGCAGCCGATTCACATGATGAAACGCGCTTCCTATTAAAACTTGCTAGGTCCCATAGT
Source organism: Pseudoalteromonas sp. P80D2 (assembly GCF_036680945.1). NCBI lineage: Bacteria > Pseudomonadati > Pseudomonadota > Gammaproteobacteria > Alteromonadales > Pseudoalteromonadaceae > Pseudoalteromonas > Pseudoalteromonas sp. P80D2. Next base: position 46,924 of record NZ_JAZDAR010000048.1, on the reverse strand, counting down.
TTCATTGCTGGTGTAGTTGGTTGGGTCGACTTTACCAATGCCAACGTCCTTAAACAGTTAACCTTATTTGCTTCAGATCCTTACTTCAAAGGTGTACGCCCTATGCTGCAAGACATAGAGCAAATTGATTGGATCTTAAACCCTAAATTTACACCAATTTTCCAATTTTTAGCGGCGCATAACCTCTGCTTTGATGCCTTAGTTCATGAATGCCATTTGCCGCATATCATCACTATTGCTAAGCAGCATCCTCATCTAAACATCGTTATTAATCATCTGGCTAAACCAGATTTAACAAAGCCAAAATCTGAACATTGGGAAGACATGATCTATCAACTTGCATGCTTAAAAAATGTTGCAATTAAGTTTTCTGGGCTTATGTCACAAGCTAAAGCAGGTTGTGTCGATATCGATACATATCGCCCCTACTTCGAACTCATTTATCAGTTATTTGGAGCCAACCGTATTTTATGGGGCAGCGACTGGCCAGTGGTTAACATGAATGGCTGTTATACCGACTGGCATTACATCAGCGATGAGCTGATAAGTGTTCTACCAGTCTCTGAGCAGCGAAAGATTTGGTCCGATAATGCCAAGAGACTTTACCAATTATTTTAATTCCCCCAGTTAAGGACTTTTTATGAGCCAGCAAAACACAAAAAAAATTGCCCTAGTAACCGGTGGTGGAAGTGGCATCGGGCGCAGCATCTGTTTGCGTTTGGCAAAACGTGACATGCATATCATCGTTGTTGATTTAAACCTTGACGCTGCAAACTTAGTGAAAGATGAAATTGTTCGCGACAGTGGCAGTGCCGATGCGTACGCCGTCGATGTTGCAAACCATCAACAAGTTCACGAGTTATTTAATACGATTACCAAGCACTACCCCATTGATATTTTGGTTAACAACGCCGGTATTGCCCATATCGGCAATATCGAAAACACCACAGAAGCTGATTTGGACAGACTCTATAACATTAATGTTAAGGGCGTTTATAACTGTATTCATGCAGCTATCGAGATCATGAAATCTCGAAAAAGCGGCGTCATCATTAATCTTGCTTCTGTTGCATCTTCGGTCGGTATTGCTCATAGGTTTGCATATTCAATGACGAAAGGCGCGGTATTGACCATGACCTATTCCGTTGCAAAAGACTATATAAATGATGGCATCCGCTGTAACTGCATTGCGCCTGGTCGAGTGCATACTCCATTTGTTGATAATTTTTTAGCTCAAAGTTACCCAGACAATCAGGCTGAAATGTTTGAAAAGCTCTCTAAAAGTCAGCCAATAGGCCGCATGGGTAAACCTGAAGAAATTGCAGGACTAGTCGATTACCTCTGCTCAGATGATGCAGCTTTCATTACTGGCAGCAATTTTCCTATTGATGGCGGTTTCGTCACCTTGAATAACTAATAGAAGTAAAGAGAATCATCATGAAACTACTAAGATACGGCCCTTTTGGCCAAGAAAAACCCGGCATCATTGACAACGATGGTAAGCTACGTTGCTTAAGTAACGTGCTCAAAGACATCAATGGCCAAGCTTTATCACCAGTAACACTCAATTTTATTAGTCAAATTGACTTAAACACCTTGCCGCTTATTGAAGAGCCTGTGCGTATCGGTTCATGTATTGCTGATGTAGGTAAGTTTATTTGCATTGGCTTAAACTATGCTGATCACGCCGCAGAATCTGGCATGGCCATTCCCAATGAGCCTGAAGTATTTAGCAAGGCCACCAGCGCTATTAGCGGCCCTAACGACAATATAATCAAGCCCAAAAATAGCGAAAAGCTAGACTGGGAAGTTGAACTTGCCATTGTCATTGGTAAACACGCCTCGTATGTCGATGTTGAAAACGCTTATGATTACATTGCCGGTTATTGTGTATGTAACGATGTGTCTGAACGAAATTTTCAATTAGAACGCGGTTCACAATGGGATAAAGGCAAAGGCTGTGACACATTTGGACCACTTGGCCCATGGTTAGTCACCAAAGATGAAATTCCGGATCCACTTAATTTAGATATGTGGTTAAAGGTGAACGATACCCAATACCAAAACGGCAACACAAAAACTATGGTGTTTGATCCAGCGTTTATAGTTAGTTATCTCAGCCAATTTATGAGCCTACAACCGGGTGATGTTATCTCTACCGGAACGCCACCGGGAGTAGGTTTAGGGCAAACGCCACCGGTTTACTTAAAAGACGGCGACACAGTTACCCTTGGCATTGAAGGCCTTGGCGTACAACAGCAAGTCGTCGTTGATTATAAAAAATTACACTAATTAATAAATCCCAAATTGCATTTGATCTAGACCCAAAATCCGATAGAGCAACAGCCTATCGGATTTTTATTCAAACACTAATTGGCGAGTTTCAAACCAATAATGCCAAGAGCAATCAGCAGTAAGCTGGCAATTTTTAATAGACTTACGCCTTCAGATAATAACGTCATGCCAATAATTGCAGAGCCAATTACGCCGATACCTACCCAAACTGCATAAGCCAAACTGAGTGGTAATGATTTAAGCGCCACGCTTAAGCAATAGAAGCTCGCAGCCATGGTTAAGATGGTAAAGAATGAAATGAGTGGTTTAGTAAAACCGTTTGATTGTTTTAGGCCATAAGCCCAAGCGACTTCAAGTAAGCCAGCAGCAATAAGTAGGATCCAATTCATGGTCGACCTCTTTATGGGGTCGTCCCCGAATTTAAATAACAACTTTAAGGTCGTCCTCAAAGCGGTGTAGTACATCACCACACCCAACGAAATCTAGCACGCCCAAATTAGTAAGGCAACTAAAGCCAAAAAAAAGCGAGCAACCTGCTCGCTTTTCTCTACTTGTTTTTTTTTATCGCCTATTAACTCACAGTTAGCGACCAATAATCAGTGCGCCACCTTGAGCTAATAAGTTTAAGGTTAACTTGCCACTGTTACTTACTGTGACTTGCTTAGTACCAGCACTGCCATCTTTTTTGTCAAACATCAGGGTGACTTTATTGCCCGCTAACATAGGTAAATCGATATCGAATGTTTTGGCTTTATTTTCACCATTCACGGCTGCTACCCACCATGTTTGCTGATGACGCCTTGCGATCGTTACATCTTGACCCGGCTGACCTGCAATATAGCGTGTTTCATCCCATACCGTTGGCATCATCTTTAAAGTATCAATAACAAATTGAGGCTGTTCTTCAAGGTTATTTGGCGTCAGGCCAAAATGCTGTACTGGTGATTGATAAAGCACACCTGTTGCCAGTTCAAATGTATCTGTGGTTTTGCGAATAGTGCCGACGGTTTGATCTTGAGATAAGCGTTTGTTTAAAAACACTGGGGCAAAATCCATAGCGCCAATAGCATTACGAGTGAACGGTAAAATAGTCGCGTTATAGGCATGTAAATCTAACGAATTTTGATGAAAAACAAGGTTTTCCGATGCTAGAACCGCTTCAGATGTGACGAAGTTAGGATACATTCTTTCCCAGCCACGCGGGATAGTGCTGCCATGAAAGGTGATCACTAAACCATACTGATTTGCATCAGTGAGAATATCTTCATAGAGTTTAATGGTCTCTTGTTTGTCACCACCAAAAAAATCTACTTTAAGCCCTTTAACACCAATGCTTTGCAACCACGCCATTTCATTTCGACGTGCAGGTGCACTGTTCATTCTATTTTGTGGGGTTTGAGGTGCGTCATTCCACCAGCCATTTGAGTTGTACCACAAAATAACATCAACGCCCTTACCATTAGCGTACTTAACCAATTCAGCCATTCTCTCGCGGCCAATGTTTTTATCCCACCAATTGTCGATTAATACATATTCAAAGTTTAATGACGCAGCTAAATCGATAAATTTGATTTGATCATCGTAGTTGATACTTGGGTCTTGCCAAACAATCCAGCTCCATGTTGAACGACCCATTTTATAATCTTGGCTTGCTTGATAAAGGGGTTTAACTAAATCAAACGCCACGGTTGATTCAACAATTGGCTTTAAACTTGCTCCTAACGTAATGGTGCGCCAAGGTGTGGTTGCAGGCATTGCCATAGCCGCATAAGTTGCACCAATGCCATTGTTTTCTCCAGCCTGAGGAAATGAAATACGATAAACACCGTCTTTCGTACCTTCGCTTAGTTTAGAGCCAACATAATGACTATCAACACCGGTTTCAGAAATTAATAACCAGCCTTTATCGCTATTTTTAAATAATGCAGGAAAGGTATAGCCCACGCCGTTCGCTGACGGTGTTCCAAGAGCTTCGTTAAAGGTGTAAGGCTCTTCGTAACTTGGTTTTGTTTGCATCCAGCCCGTTTCAGGTAAGGCTTGTGGGCTTATAAATGTAGTTGCATTATCTGGTAGGTTAAAAGCACTGTATTCAGCTAACACCTTAATACGGGTATCTGTTTCAGCACCCGATATCTGATAACGAAATGCAACATCACTATCAGACACGTTAAATTCGACGCCAAGCATTCTGCCCTCTTGGTTTTCAAATTGCGCTTTGAGTGAATTTGCCGTGTAGTTTACTTCACTCACCTTCGCATTATGCAGCTTATAGCTTTCATTGACTGAAGCTGTTGTATGGCTTTTATATTTTAGGCTTTGTGAAAAATCACCCAGGTTGGTATTTAAACCAAGCTGTGATTGCTGCAAAAACTCTTGGTTGCCATAATTTACGCTATAAACAAGCTGATTTTGTTGTTTTTCGAGTTTTACAGTTATTTGTCCATCTGGGCTTGTAACGCTAAGCGGTAATTGTGCGTGAGCAAGCATAGAGCTTGTTAGAAGTGATATATAGATACTTGGTTTTATCATTGTTGTTATCCTTAAGCTGCAAAAGCATTAAGTGATATCATAATACAAATGTAAACTTTTTGTCACTCAAGCCTATTAAAATAAGCTGTGATAGAAAAATGTACTCCATCCGTTAGATATTGTTACAGTTACTAGGTTGTATATTTACGGCAAAAGGCTAAGCTTTAGATAAATAACAAAAACTTAAACAATTTATGAAACTACTAACCGTATTTTTTTTATTCGCCTCATATCAAGCTCTTGCGGGCCTTACGCCTGTTAGCTTTGAAAAAAATGGCGAAATCATCACTGAAGAAGCGGTGCGTTTCAACGGCGGATATGGTTATAACTTAGATGCCAAACATGTTTTAAAGCTCGTTACTTTAGATTGGCCTCCTTATATAGACGAAAACTTATGCAACAAAGGCTGGCTTTACCAATTTGCTGTAAGCTCCTTACTTGAAAAAGGCTATGGCGTGCACATTAGCTTTTATCCTTGGGCACGCGCCGTAAGAGAAGCTGAATTAGGTCGCGCTGATATTCTCTTTCCTGAATATTTCATTGAAGATGATGTTATTTCAGATAATTTCCTCGATAAAACCCGCAACGATTTACTCGCCTTGAGTCATGCTATTCCAGGTGGGGATTTATCATTCGTGGCATTAAAAGGAACTCAAATTCCATTTAATGGGGATTTAAACTCTGTAAAAGACTTGCCTATTGGTGTAGTTCGCTCATATAAAAACACCAAAGAACTCGATGCCATGATTGATAATAAAGAAATCGACACAATCGTCGCTAATAATGAGTACCAACTAATTCACCTGTTACTTAGCAACCGCGTAAGCCTAATTGTGGCAGATCTTGAAGTGTTAAAAGCAAGCGTTTACAAGTCTGAATTATCAATTAGCGGCAAACGACAAATACTAGAATCACTGGTCGCATTAGAGCCCAAGCTTGAATACAAACCGCTATATTTTTCTGTCAGCAAATCAACGCCGCACTGGCAAAAAGTTTTAGAAGACTTAAATGATGAAATAGAACTCATGCAACAGAGCGGCGAGTTTGACGAGTTTATTGAAGGTATGAAGCAACAGTGCTACGGATTAGACAAAGCGGCGTAACCGCCGCTTTATTTAAATTATATCTGTGCACAGCTGTGTACTATTGAGGAACTCGAACCCAGCCTTCCATTAATACACGTGCACTTCGGCTCATACTTGCTTTTGTGACTTGCCAATTGCCATCAACAAGTGTTGCAGCAGCGCCGACTTTTAAAGTGCCAGAAGGATGACCAAAGTTTACTTCCTGACGCTCACCACCACCTGCAGCAAGGTTTACCAATGTGCCAGGAATAGCAGCTGCAGTACCTATTGCAACCGCAGCCGTGCCCATCATGGCATGGTGCAACTTACCCATCGACATAGCACGTACTACTAAATCAATATCGGTTTCATTTACAATTTTACCGCTTGATGCATGATAAGTTTTAGCTGGTGCAACCCAAGCTACTTTTGGCGTATGTTGACGTGCTTTTGCTTCATCAATATGAGAAATTAGCCCCATTTTCAACGCCCCATAGGCGCGAATCGTTTCTAACTTTTCAAGTGCCGATGCATCACCGTTAATGGCTTCTTGAAGCTCTGTGCCATCGTAGCCAACTTCACTGGCGTTAATGAAAACTGTAGGAATACCCGCATTGATCATCGTTGCAGACAACATACCAATACCCGGCACCTCTAATTCATCGACTAAGTTACCTGTTGGAAATAAGGCCCCTTCGCCATCTGCAGGGTCCATAAATTCAAGTTTCACTTCAGCGGCTGGAAAGGTCACGCCATCAAGCTCAAAATCACCAGTTTCTTGCACTTCACCGTTAGTAATTGGCACGTGCACTATGATGGTTTTACTAATATTGACTTGCCATACTTTAACTTCAACAACGCCGTTCTCTGGAATTTTGCAGGCATCAACAAGACCGTTTGACACAGCAAAGGCTCCGACTGCTGAAGTTAAATTACCGCAGTTACCACTCCAATCTACAAACGCTTTATCGATAGCAACTTGACCAAACAGATAATCAACATCGTGATCAGCTTTAGCGCTTTTCGATAAAATCACCGTTTTACTGGTGCTTGAGGTTGCACCGCCCATACCATCAGTTTGTTTTTGGTAAGGATCGGGGCTGCCAATCACACGTAATAACAGGTGGTCGCGCGCCTCACCTGCCACTTGGGCAGGCTCAGGTAAGTCAGTTAAGTTAAAGAACACCCCTTTACTGGTGCCGCCACGCATATAGGTCGCTGGCACCTTAATTTGTGGTTTAAACGCCATCGCTTAGTGCTCCTCAGATTCTAAAAAATCTTGCGCGAAACGTTGCAATACACCACCCGCTGAATAAATTGACACTTCTTCAGCGGTATCTAAACGGCACGTCATTGGTACTTCAACGATTTCACCATTGGCACGGGTAATCACTAGTGTCAATGTTGCGCCTGGTGTTGGCTCACCTTTGACACTAAAACTCTCACTACCATCAATACCTAGCGTAGTTCGCGTCGTGCCTGCTTTAAACTCAAGCGGTAATACGCCCATACCAATTAAGTTCGTGCGGTGAATACGCTCAAAGCCCTCGGCTGCAATCACTTGAACACCAGCTAAGCGAACACCTTTTGCAGCCCAGTCACGTGATGAGCCTTGGCCATAATCGGCACCAGCCACAATGATAAGCGGTTGTTTGCGCTCCATGTAGGTTTCGATAGCTTCCCACATACGCGTCACTTTGCCTTCTGGTTCAATGCGAGCATATGAACCTTGCTTCACTTCACCATTTTCTTTAACCATTTCATTCAATAACTTAGGGTTAGCGAATGTAGCACGCTGTGCTGTTAAATGGTCACCTCGGTGAGTAGCATACGAGTTAAAATCTTCTTCTGGGAGACCCATTTTAGCCAGGTATTCACCAGCAGCACTTGACGCTAAAATCGCATTCGAAGGTGATAAGTGGTCAGTAGTGATGTTGTCGCCCAACACAGCTAACGCACGCATATCACTCAGAGAGCGTTCACCCGCTAATGCGCCTTCCCAATAAGGAGGACGGCGAATATAAGTACTTTGTGGACGCCATTGGTAAAGCGGGTCGTTGTCTTCACCGTAATCTACACTTAAATCAAACATTGGCTCGTAAACCTTTTTAAACTGCTCAGGTTTAACACTTTGTTTGATCACCGCATCAATTTCTTCATCTGATGGCCATAAATCCATAAGGCGAATTTCGTTGCCTTGTTGATCATGCCCTAATACATCTTTTTCGATATCAAAACGAATAGTACCGGCAATAGCATAAGCAACAACCAGTGGCGGTGAAGCTAAGAATGCTTGTTTAGCATAAGGATGAATACGACCATCGAAGTTACGGTTACCCGACAGTACAGCCGTTGCGTATAGGTCGCGGTCAATCACTTCTTGCTGAATTTTTGGATCAAGCGCACCACTCATGCCGTTACAGGTCGTGCACGCAAAGGCAACAATACCAAAGCCTAGTTGTTCAAGCTCAGGTAATAAATTTGCTTCTTCTAAGTAAGACTTAACCGCTTTAGAACCCGGTGCCAGTGATGTTTTAACCCATGGCTTACGAGTTAAACCTTTAGCGTTGGCATTACGCGCAAGTAAACCTGCAGCAATAACGTTGCGTGGGTTACTGGTATTAGTACAACTTGTGATTGCTGCAATGATACAGGCGCCATCTGGCATTAAGCCTTCTTCATTCTCAACAACGCCAGTGATACCCGCTTTATCAAGGTCCTTTGTTGCAACACGGCGATGTGGATTCGAAGGGCCCGCAATATTGCGACCAACTGATGATAGATCAAAGGTTAACACACGCTCATATTCAGCCGTTTTAAGGCTATCACTCCAAAGGCCAGTCTCTTTTGCGTATGTTTCAACTAGTTTAACTTGCTCTTCTTCACGACCAGTTAAACGTAGATAATCAAGTGTGTTGTCATCGATGTAGAACATCGCTGCTGTTGCGCCAAACTCTGGCGTCATATTAGAAATTGTTGCTCTATCGCCTAAGGTTAGTGCATCAGCACCTTCGCCATAAAACTCAAGGTAGGTCGACACAACTCTTTCATTACGTAAAAATTCGGTGATCGCTAATACAATGTCGGTTGCAGTAATACCCGGTTGTGGCTTGCCTTTTAGTTCAACACCCACAATGTCAGGTAAACGCATGTAAGATGCACGGCCAAGCATCACGCTTTCAGCTTCAAGACCACCTACACCGACAGCAATAACACCTAACGCATCAACCATAGGTGTGTGGCTATCTGTACCAACTAAGGTATCTGGGAATGCCACGCCATCACGTTTTTGGATCACAGGTGACATTTTCTCTAAATTAATCTGATGCATAATGCCGTTACCCGGCGGGATCACATCTATATTTTTAAATGCTGTTTTTGTCCAATTGATAAAGTGGAAACGGTCATCGTTACGACGGTCTTCGATAGCACGGTTTTTTTCAAATGCGTCAGGTTCAAAACCTGCGTGTTCAACCGCTAATGAATGGTCAACAATTAACTGTGTTGGTACCACAGGGTTCACTTTTGCAGGATCGCCGCCTTTTGCAGCAATAGCATCACGCAGGCCAGCTAAATCAACTAACGCTGTTTGACCTAAGATGTCGTGACACACAACGCGCGCAGGAAACCATGGAAAATCTAAATCACGCTTGCGGTCAATCAATTGCGACAATGCATCATTTAGCATTTCAGGTTCACAGCGACGAACTAAGTTTTCGGCAAGTACTCGCGATGTGTAAGGAAGTGTGGCATAGCTGCCTGGTTTAATTGCATCAACAGCAGCGCGAGTATCAAAGTAATCGACTCCGGTGCCTGCTAATGGTTTTCTAAAATTTGTATTCATGATGATTCTACTTGTACTTGGTGACGGTGAACAAAGATGGGCTGATTGTTTTTGTATTTATTTGCCCCTTCATAAAGGGGCAGCTAAGCTACCCCTATCACTGATTTAATTACGATTAACGCTCAGAAATTGGCGTATAGCTACGCGCTTCTGGACCCGTATAATCTGCACTAGGGCGAATAATACGGTTATTAGCACGTTGCTCTTTCACGTGTGCTGTCCAACCTGTTACACGGCTCATCACGAAAATTGGCGTGAATAACTTAGTTGGGATACCCATGAAGTGATACGCAGATGCATGGAAGAAATCAGCATTACAGAATAATTTCTTTTCACGCCACATAACTTCTTCACAGCGAACAGACACAGGATAAAGCACATCATCACCCACTTCTGCTGCCAGTTTTTCTGACCACTTTTTGATGATCACGTTACGTGGATCTGATTCACGGTAAATGGCATGACCAAAGCCCATGATCTTGTCTTTACGCTCAAGCATACCCATCAATGCATCTTCAGCTTGGTCTGCACTTGTAAAGCCTTCAATCATATCCATAGCCGCTTCGTTCGCACCACCGTGTAATGGGCCACGTAAGCTACCAATCGCACCCGTTACACAAGAGTGAATATCAGACAATGTTGATGCACACACACGCGCAGTGAATGTTGATGCATTAAACTCATGCTCTGCATAAAGAATTAAAGACACATTCATTACTTGCTCAAACAGTGCTGATGGTGCTTCGTCATGTAATAAACGTAAGAAGTGTGCACCTACCGAATCATCATCTGTTTCAGTTTCAATACGAACGCCGTCATGGCTAAAACGATACCAGTAACAAATAATGCTTGGGAATACGGCAACTAGGCGATCAATCGCATCATTCGCTTCTGAGAAATCTTGCTCCATTTCCAGGTTACCTAGCATAGAACAACCAGTGCGCATTACATCCATTGGGTGCGCGTCTTTAGGAATGTTCTCAAGCACTGTTTTTAGTGCATCTGGTAAACCACGTAGTGATTTTAACTTTGCTTTATATTCAGTCAGCTCAGACTCTGTTGGTAATTCACCACGCGACAGTAAAAAAGACACTTCTTCAAACTGCGCTTTATCTGCTAATTCACTAATATCATAACCACAATAAGTTAAACCTGAACCTGACTTACCTACTGTACACAGTGCTGTTTCACCTGCTACTTGACCACGTAAACCTGCGCCGCCTAATGCTTTATCTACCATGAGTGTTCTCCTTATATGTTGTCGTTATGATTTTTTAGCTGAGAAAAGGTTATCGAGTGTGTTTTCATATGAGTGATAATCTAAAAACTCATATAATTCCGCACGTGTTTGCATATTGTCTACTTGGCTTTGTTGTGAGCCCTCGCTAAGAATAGACGAATACACATTAAGTGCAGCTTTGTTCATCGCTCTAAATGCACTAAGTGGATAAAGTACAATTTCAACACCCACTTCGCTCAATTGCTCTTTTGTATAAAGTGGCGTTTGGCCAAATTCGGTGATGTTCGCAAGAATTGGCACATTTAACGCTTTAGCAAACGCTTGGTAATCTGCTAAATCATGCACAGCTTCTGCAAAGATAGCGTCTGCGCCAGCTTCAACACACGCTGCTGCGCGGTCAATAGCTGCATTTAAGCCTTCTTTTTGAAATGCATCAGTACGCGCCATAATGTAAAAATCACTGTCTGTTTTAGCATCAACCGCTGCTTTAATTCGGTCAACCATTTCATCTTTAGACACGATTTCTTTATTTGGACGGTGACCACAACGTTTTTGTGCTACTTGGTCTTCAATATGGAAGCCCGCAGCACCTGCTTTGGTCATTTCTTTAACGGTACGAGCAATATTAAATGCACCACCCCACCCTGTGTCAGCATCAACAAGAAGCGGTAAGTCGGTAGCGCTGGTGATTCGACGAATATCTTCAAGTACGTTATCTAGGCTAGTCATACCTAAATCTGGCATGCCGTATGATGCGTTAGCAACACCCGCACCTGAGAGGTAAAGTGCTTGGTGACCGGTTTTCTCTGCCATCATTGCGCAGTACGCGTTGACGGTGCCAACCACTTGTAATGGCTTGTTGTTGGCGATTGCCTGTTTGAACTTTAATCCTGCTGACATTGGATAACTCCTATCTTTGAACGGTTTCAGCTCTTTGGCTGACTCTATTTTTAAATCTAAATTGTGACTGTTTAACTACCGCGCTACTGATTTTTTGCTGCGAGTAAGTCAAACTTCGTCTGAATATTTGCCTGAGACGCACTAATATGGCGCTTCATAAGCATTTCGGCTAATTCACCGTCATGGTTTTCAATGGCATTAATAATAGCCAAGTGTTCATCAAACGCTTTTGATACACGCGGCCCAACCATCCCCATTTGTACACGGTACATACGAATTAACTGGTACAACTCATTACATAAAAGATGAATTAAGTGTGCGTTTTTCGACCCTTTAATAATGCGATAATGAAAATCAAGGTCGCCCGCTTCTTGGTAGTATGATTCACCTTCTTTTACACGCTGTGTTTGTAAGTGCTGGTTCAATAACTGTTTTAAACCCTGCACTTCTTCAGGTTCCATGTTGTCGGCAGCTAACCGACAAGCCAGCCCTTCAAGGGCACTACGAACCTGATAGACTTCGATTAAACGCTCTGCGGTTAGCGCAACAACACGACAACCGACATTTGCTTTACGCTCTACCAAATAACAGCTCTCTAAACGATTTAGCGCCTCACGTAAGGTGGCACGGCTTACACCATAGCGTTTAGCAAGTTCTGGCTCAGAAATTTTGCTACCCTGCTCAATGGTGCCTTGGACAATTTCACGACGCATGTCGACAAACACTTGGTCTGATGCAGTTGTTATCGTGATATCGTTGTAGTTATCGTTGGCTTTTTGCTCTGTCATAATAGGTCTATCAAAGTACTAAATTAAGATTGTCGACAATTTGTGAGTTCACTATGCGCCCTATCATTGCATGTGTCAACCTTGAGATCGGAAAAACAGACTACAAAACCAGCAAAATGTCGACATAAATTGATATTTATCAAAAATAATGGCTATAAAGAACATTTATATTGGCAATATGTCGACACTTCAATCTCGCTCTTAAAAAGCTAAAAATATCCCCCGATAGCGCTATAAATGGTATGATCCAGCTATTATTACGTGATGTGAGAGCCATTTAGTGGACGCTAATACATATATTCCTGACTCATTTATTGATGATGTAAAAAGCTACCTTCCTGAACATTTATCATTAGACGATTTTATTGCAGCCTGTCGCCGCCCACTGAGACGATCTGTTCGCGTAAATACATTAAAAATGTCAGTCGATGAATTTCAGCGTCAATGCGCCAAAAAAGGATGGGAATTAACAGCAATTCCATGGTGCGAAGAAGGATTCTGGCTAACACGTCCTAGCGACGAAGAAGCCGCCCTTGCAATCGGCAATACTGATTTACACTTAAGTGGTGCTATGTATGTGCAAGAAGCCAGCTCAATGTTACCGCCGGTAGCTCTTAGAGCCGAAGTTAAGCAAAGCGATGCTGTACTTGATATGGCATCGGCACCGGGTTCAAAAACATCACAAATCGCTGCCATGATGGATAATAGTGGCGTGTTAGTGGCCAATGAGTTGTCATCGTCACGCCTAAAAGTATTAGCAGCAACCCTTAAACGTATGGGCGTAGGTAATTGTGCATTATCACATTTTGACGGTGTGATCTTTGGGGATTACATGTATGAGTGCTTCGACAGTATTTTGCTAGATGCCCCGTGTTCAGGTGAAGGCACGGTTCGTAAAGATGCAGACGCCTTAAAGAATTGGTCAATTGAATCTAATATTGATATTGCTGCTGTGCAAAAAGCCCTTATAAAAAGTGCCTTTTATGCCCTAAAGCCTGGCGGCACATTAGTTTATTCGACCTGTACTTTAACACCCCTTGAAAACCAACAAGTGTGTGAGTATCTATTAGCAGAGTTTCCTGATTGCATCGAAGTACAATCGCTCAATACTCTGTTTGATGGTGCAGACAAAGTGACAACCAGCGAAGGTTATTTACATGTTTGGCCGCAAACTTACGACAGTGAAGGTTTCTTCATCGCTAAATTTAAGAAAGTAGCATCAAGCGATAACCCAAATCAAAAAGTTAAAAAAGGCGCATTTCCGTTTGCTGAATTTGATAAGAAACAAAGCCAAGCGTTTATGCAAACAATTAAAAAACAGTTCGGTCTAAAATCACTCAAAGGCACGTTAATGCAGCGTGATAAAGAGCTCTGGTTGTTTCCTGATGGCTTTGATGAACTGCAAGATAAAATTAAATACTCACGTTTAGGTATTCAACTTGGTGTGATCCACAAAGGTGGTGTTCGCTTAACTCACGAGTTTGCCACTGTCTTTGGCCAAGATTGCGATAAAAATACCTTTGAGATGTCTGCTTGCCAAGCAAACGATTACTTTAACGGTAAAGATATTAGGCTCGAAAAACCAACGCAAGATAATGGTGAAGTAGTTTTAATGTTATGTGGTTGTCCGGTAGGCTTAGGTAAGTGGCAAAAGAATAAAATTAAGAACTCATTACCTCGTGATTTGGTCCAAAATGCCCAGTTGATAACTTGGGTATAAGTTGCGCATAAAGACTGTATAAATAAGGCGCTAATTTAGGTAAAAAGCTGTAACAGACTGATTTTAAACTAGTATAAAATTTGTACATTTACCGTGCAATTTCCTGCTGATTAACTACACTTAAAAGTACTTTCTACTTCTCCCTACTGAATTTAGAAGGTGTTTTTTTATAGTTAGTGCAGGCTCACACGAGCCACCCCCTAAGCCCAGAACAATGCGGATTCGTTCTGGGCGTTTTTTTATTCAAAAGTCGCATAGCAAAGCATTAGCCTTTTTGATTTCATTGTAAAAACAATGATAAAGGATTGATTATGCTTAAACCCTTGTGCGTCGTACTACCATTTTTAATAAGCTGCCAAACTCTGGCAAAAAGCAGTGACTACCTAGGCTTTGACTACCCTAATAAGGCTAAAAATGCTGTCAGTATCACTTTTGATGATGCAAGACATAGCCAAGTTGATACCGGTTTAGCGCTTTTAAACAAATACCAAATAAAAGCGACATTTTATGTATCCCCTTTTAACGTAAAAGAACGTGTTGAAAAGTGGCAAATGGCTGTAAAAACAGGTCACGAAATTGCTAATCATACGGCAAGCCACTTGTGTACCGGCAACTTTGAATGGCTTCGTGAACTTGGGGTGTCGCTTGAACAGTTTACTCTAAAAGAAATGGAGCAAGATATCTTAAAGGGGCAAGACTATATAAAAGCCACACTCAACGTGACACCAACCGCTTTTGCCTACCCTTGCGGTAACACCTTTGTTGGCCGTGGTGCAAATACTAAAAGTTATGTACCGTTAATAGCCAAGCACTTTAAAACAGGTAGAACTTGGCTCGACGAAACGGCGAATAACCCCAACTTTACAGACTTTTCGCAGTTAACTAGCTTACCCATTGATGGGCTTACTTTCGAAGAAATTAAAAAAACCATAGAGCAGCACCGAACTAACAATAGTTGGATCATTCTGGCTGGCCACGATATTGGCAAACGAAATCAGTACACTACAGGCACCGACACCCTAGAGCAGCTCATAGTTTATCTACAAGATCCTAAAAATGGTTTTTGGTTAGATACAGTAAGTAATGTTGCTGACTACGTTGAGGCGAATCGCAAAGCAATCGATTAATTATCGTTTAAATCAAATTCAGTTATTTGGTTATCAGCATGAATAAGTTCATATTTAGCAAGCAAACCGTCATTGAGCTCAATTAAGCTGATAGCCGCATTACTGACCAAATACTTTTGCCCTTCGCCTATGGTTTGGTGTTTATCAACTTCCATTTGCCAACGTTTAGTGAAAAAGTTAAGTGGGCTTTTCGGGGCATATAAAATTGAGTCGAGCTTATCGAGTACATTAATAAGTTTGCGTGGGAACTCATTTTTAATACCACTGGCAGTCAACTGCCAAATTCGGTTTTTATGCTTACCAAAGCGCTTTTGCACTGAAAAACAAAATGAATAATGAACATCACCAGAGAGGATCAAGGTTTCTTTTGGCGTATCTTCACGGCGAAAAGTATCTAGCAGTTTTTTAGCAGAACCTTCATGGGCCATCCAGTTTTCAACATCAACCAACAAGGGTTGCCCGCAAAAATTAAAAATTGCTTGGATAGCTTCAATCGATTTAACACCAAACACCGGTGCTGGAGATACGATAATCACTTTATCGTGAGACAATAAGCTTTCTTCTAATTCGGTGAGCCTTTCCCAATCAAGTAAACCAGATGGTTCATTGAAGTTTTGTTCATTGCGCCAGCGGTGAGTTCGGGTATCAAGTACCACAACCTTTGGAATGGTATTAAGCTCGTAATGCCAATAGTTAAAATTGAGTATTAACTTATCAAAGTCTTTAAAATGCCAGCTCTGTTGCTGCAGGCTTTGTTTAAAGCTGGCTAATAAAGACAGCGAGTTATCACCTGCATCATTACCAATCCCCTGCATTAACCAATAACTAATTAAACCATTATTTACAATACGACGGCTAGCTGGGTGCTGATAAATAGCTTGCTCCCAGCCTGCGGTTAAGTTCCAGTCATCGGTGACATCATGATCGTCGAACATCATTAATGTCGACACATTGGCGAATAACCTTTCAACGCTTTGAAGACCCTTTGCAAAGCCAACCAGTGCGTCCTTTTCAAGTTTAAATAGGTTAGCGTATTTAGGGGCTAATGCTGGGCATTCAATTGATTCAAACTCAATTAGCTGCCAAGTAACAGCGCTGAAGTTTAATAAATAAAGCGCTATAAATTCTTGAAAATGAATTAAGTGGTTTTCAGCTTTTAAGCTTGAGAAGTGTGGCTCATCTTTTTTAAGCCAATAACCAACACCAAATTTGCTCCGTTTTTGCCAAGGCACTTTGGGTAAGTGTAAATGGCGCTGATAAAGTTGCTGCTCAAACTCTTCTGGTAAATCTAAATCAAGCGCTGGCTCTTGAAATACACCAAACAAGCTAATCACTTTTTCAATCGCGAGCAGCATAGGCCCTGCGACATCATCCGCATATATTTGGTCGCCAGATAACAATAATAAGTCAGCACCTGCATTAAGAGATTGGCGCTGATCATTTTGCCAATTATCTGCAGCAACAAGGCTGTCTTTTGCAGGGTGATGAGGATTACGACACGAACCATGAAGAATTCTATCGAGTCGATTTGGGATCACAAATGCCGGAGATTCGGCACGCTCATAGCAATAAGACGACAAATCAAGGCTTTTATCTTCATCATGTAATGAATAGTAGATCAGTGAATCAACTGCAAACTGGCCACTGACTGGCATGACATTGATGAAATTTAAGTAAAGCTGTTGCCCTAATTGGATTGATTCTAAGCTAGAGAAAGTCTCAACACCGCTAAACTCTATTCGGTATTGGCAAGGCCTAGTTGTAACAAATTGAAAGCACACTCGCCCTGAATCTGCTCGGCGTACCATTGGCCCCATAACTAACTGAGGTAAGTTCGATACGCCGTCCACTATTACGCCCTTTTAGCTTGATTAAACAACGAATAAAAGTTGTTAGTTGTTGCTTCAGCTAATTCGTTAAAAGTAAGTCCTTTTAACTCAGCGATGTAATAAGCGACATCTTCAACATAGGCTGGTTGATTTGTTTTACCACGATATGGCACAGGCGCTAAATACGGTGAATCTGTTTCGATTAGTAAGCGATCTAACGGAATTTGCTTTACAACGTCTTTTAACTCTACGGCATTTTTAAACGTAACAATGCCCGAAATCGAAATATAAAAGCCCATATCAATGGCTTTTTTGGCCATTTCCCAATTTTCTGTAAAACAATGCAATACACCCCCACAATTCTCGGCATTGTGAGCGCGCATTAAGTTAATAGTGTCTTCTCTAGCGTCTCGTGTATGAATAATGAGCGGCTTATTTAGCTCATTGGCAACGTCGATATGACCAACAAAACTCTCTTGCTGAACAATATGGGTGTCTTTTGAGTAATAGTAATCAAGACCGGTTTCGCCAATAGCTACCACTTTGTCGTGGCTTGCAAGTGAAATAAGCTTTTGCTTATCGAGTGCGTCTTTTTGATCAAGTGGATGCACACCGCATGATGCAGAAACATCTGGATAGTGTTTAATTTTATCCAGCATACTTGGGAATTGATCTAAAGTTACGCTTACACATAAAAAGTGTTCTACTTTCTTTGCACGAGCATTATCGAGTACTTGGTCTAAGTCTAAGTCGAGTTTATCAAAATCTAAACGATCTAAATGACAATGAGAATCTACAATCATGGTACTACTTTTATTACATGGTATAGGTCGGATTGCCGGAGTTTAACATAGTACCGAGTAGTTTTTCGATTTTCGCATTCAAATTGGTTTTATCATCGATAAAATTAACACCGATACCTGGTGGGTTTGAGCTTTGTGCACCTTGCGGTGTGATCCAAGCAACTTTACCTGTTACTACATCATCCTCTAGTGCATCTGGTAATGTGACCTTTAAAGCCAATGAATGACCCATTTCAAAGCGCATATTAGTGCGAACAAACAAACCACCATTTTTTAGATAAGGCATGTAACAGCGATATAATTCTTCTAAGTCTTCAATATCTACTAATAATTCTTGCACGATACTTCCTAATTTTGGCTTTCACGTAAAGTAAACGCTAATTTTGAAATGGCTAGTTCCAAGTTTAAACCAAGCACATGTGAACTATTATAAAGAAACTCTGAAATTGCAGATTGTGCTTTCTGATAATTGAAAAAGTCCATTCCTAACACTAATTGCGTTTTAAGATGCTCTGTTAAGAACAAAGCAAATACATTAACCAAGCTATGATCTTTATTAAGGATGTCGACTAACGCACTGAAATTATGGCTGTCTTTTATCTCAGTTGCAAATTTATAAAGAGAATCGACAGCTTCAAGTTGGTTGTCATTTTGCCACTGCTTAACAAGAAGTGGCTGCCTAGCGAATAACTCTAACCATGAATAATTAGCAATATTTAATGATGCTAACCATTTTTTCGTATATTCAGAGTTAACTTTTATTTCGTGTACGGCACAGCGACTTAAAATTGTTGCAGGTAGTAATGCTGTTTGTTCGCACGTTAACAATAAATAACGGCGCAAACTTGGCTCTTCAAGGGTTTTTAATAAAGCATTAGCAGCTGCAGTGGTCATTTTGTGACACTGTTCGAGCACCACTACTTTGTTACCATTTTGCGCCGCTGAATGGTTGATAAAATCACTGATCTCACGAATTTCATCAACGCCTATTGTTTGGCCTTCCACCTTTACAACGCGTTTATCAGGGTGAGTACCCGCTTGATTAAGTTGACAGCTTTTACAATTGCCACAGGCTCTTAAGTTTACAGGTGACGCGCAAAGTAAGCCATCGGCGAGCGAATCGACTAAACATTGTTTGCCAACACCTTTATCACCATTAAATAGCTGGGCATGATGAAAGCGTTGCTGTGCAAAACTTTGCGCTAGTTGCTGATAAAGCCCTTCAAGCCACGGCAAAGGCATATTAATTTAAACCTGCAAAAAAGTTATCAAGCACGGTTGTGATTGCCGCATGTACTTCTGGCATTGTTTGGTTTGCATCCACTGTTTTGATACTGCGATCAGTTTTAGCTATTTCAAGGTAGCGTGCGCGAGTGCGCTCAAAAAAGCCTAATGCTTCTTGTTCGATACGATCAAGTTCACCACGGCCTTTTGCACGGGCAAGACCCACAGCTGGGTCAATGTCTAAATAAATAGTTAAATCAGGCTTTAAACCATTTAGCACCATATCAGCTAAAAAAGAGAGTTTAGTTTGTTCAATACCACGACCACCACCTTGATATGCTTGTGATGAAAGATCATGACGATCACCTAAAACCCAAGTGCCCTTTTCAAGTGCCGGATTAATAACATTAGCAACCAATTGTGAGCGTGCTGCATACATGATTAACAGCTCTGTTTCACCCGTCACTTTTTCTTGGTGAGCCTGTTTGACGATATTACGCAGCTCTTCAGCCATAGCTGTACCGCCCGGCTCACGTACATTAATAAAATCGACTTGCTTGTTTTCTAAATAAGCTTGGCATACGGCAATAGCCGTTGATTTTCCGGCCCCTTCTAGGCCTTCAATCACTATAAATTTCGCTGTCATATGACTCAATTCTGGTTGTTAGTTTAATTGGTACTGCTTTACCGCACGATTATGTTCTTGCAATGTTTTCGAAAATTGATGGCTGCCATCCCCTTTCGCAACAAAATACACATATTCAGACTCAGGTGGATTAACCGCGGCCAAAATCGCTGCTTTCGAAGGCATGGCTATGGGTGTTGGCGGCAAGCCTTTTATCTTATACGTGTTATACGGTGTATAGGTTGTTAAATCTTTTCGTTTTATATCGCCATCAAAATCAGCACCAATACCATAAATAACCGTTGGATCGGTTTGTAAGCGCATATTGGTTTTTAAACGATTGGTAAATACCGCAGAAATTAGTGGTCGCTCAGAAGCAAGGCCCGTTTCTTTTTCGATGATAGAAGCCAGTATTAACGCTTCATACGGTGAACTTAATACTAAATCTGCAGCTCTAGTTTGCCATGCGGTGTCTAATTCCTGCTGCATTTTGTTGTATGCGCGTTTTAATACGCCGCTGGCAGTATCTTCACTATGGTAGTGATAGGTGTCAGGGAACAACCAGCCTTCTAAATTTTCTTGTGTGCTACTTATCTGCGTCGCTAAATTTTCTGTGTCTAAGTCTTGTGTTAAATGTGCTTGTTTTTGGATATTAGCAACAACGTCACGAAGTGGCTGACCTTCAATAATTGTGAAGCTAAAGCTCACTTGTGCACCTTGATTGATACGACGAATATTATCAATAACGGCGCTTGTATCTAGTTCATAAAGACCCGCTTTTAAATCGGTAAGAGTAGGATCTAATTTTGCGAGTACCTGAAATTTAAAGCAGCTATCAACCCACTGCTTTGTTTGCCATGCTTGGCAAAGCTGATTAAAGCCAGTGCCACGTTCTACTTTAAATAAAGTACTGTTTTCAACCTTTAACGGCATTTTTAATGCTGATTGAAGCTGTTGATAGCCAATACCACAACATAGCAATGCTAATAACAGCACGCTAACAATGACTTTTATCACACACTCTCCTTGGCAAACTGCGCCGTTAATAGCGCTTTACTGCATTCAATATCAAACTGTGTATCAGCTATCCGCGCAACGGGCACCACGCCCATTAAACTATTACACATAAATACGGCATCCATAGCTAAAAGCTCATCTAGTTGGATTGCTTTAAATTCAATGGCTAACTTATCACATAAAGCGCTGAGATAAACCCCAGTGATACCGCAGCGGTCTAACTTAGGTGATATAACTTGACCGTCTTTAATAGCAAAAATATTTGCAGCAGAGCACTCAATCACATTGTTATCATAATCAAGTACAACAACGTCATCACATTCAAGGCTGCTCATTTGCTTTTTGATAAGCACTTGCTCTAAACGGTTCAATGTTTTTAAGCCTGCAAGTAAAGGTTGATGTGCAAGTTTCAAGTCGCTGACCGCTAGGTTTACACCCTGCTGTTGCCAACTTTTATAGTGTGAAACTGCAGGCATTATACTGATCAACACTTGGATACTTGGTGTATCTGGTAAGCCATAACCACGCCCACCTGCACCACGAGTGATAACTATTTTTAAAATACCGGTTTGTGTATCACTGATTGCATGATTTACTTCATGCTCAATTGCAGATAAATCTAATTCGGGGAAAAATAGTCTTTGCGCGCATTCTTCTAAACGCGCTTTGTGTAAATCCCAGTGCTCAACGACAGAATTCACCACAGAGGCCGTGGTAAAAAAGCCGTCACCATAATTTAAGCCACGATCTTGCGCGCTTATTGTGGTGTCTGGTGTGATTATTTTTATTGTTTGTTTTAATTTACTCATACAAAAAAGCCCAGTTAAACAACTGGGCTCTTCTTTTTAGTCCGTTGTTAAAAAGAATTATACCTTTTTAAACAGCAACGAGCCATTAGTACCACCAAAACCAAATGAATTACATAGTGCGTAATCCAATTTAGCGTCACGTGCAGTGTGCGGTACGTAGTCTAAATCACAACCTTCATCTGGGTTATCAAGGTTGATAGTAGGGCTTACTTTCTGGTCAACAAGTGACAAGATAGTAATGATCGACTCTACCGAGCCTGCTGCACCTAACAAGTGACCCATCATTGATTTAGATGAACTTACCATCACATCTTTCGCTGCATCGCCAAAAATAGTTTTAACAGCTGATGTTTCGGCTTTATCGCCTGCATTCGTCGATGTACCGTGAGCATTAATGTAGCCAACTTGGTCTGCATTAACTTGTGCATCGTTTAGAGCATTTTCCATTGCTAGAGCTGCGCCTGCACCGTCTTCAGGTGGAGACGTCATGTGATAAGCATCGCCACTCATACCAAAACCAACGAGTTCAGCGTAGATTTTCGCGCCACGTGCTTTAGCATGCTCATATTCTTCAAGTACGATAACACCTGCACCATCAGCAAGAACAAAACCGTCACGGTCTTTATCCCAAGGACGAGATGCTGCTTGTGGATCGTCGTTACGAGTTGATAATGCACGTGCTGCATTAAAGCCACCCATACCAATTGGTGTCGATGCTTTTTCAGCACCACCGGCTACCATTGCATCTGCATCGCCGTATGCAATCATACGTGCAGCATGACCAATGTTATGTAGACCTGTAGTACAGGCTGTAACGATTGAAATATTAGGGCCACGTAAACCGTGCATAATCGATAAATGACCAGAAATCATATTGATAATGGTCGAAGGCACGTAGAACGGAGAAAGCTTACGCGGGCCGCTGTTTAATAGTTTGATGTGGTTTTCTTCAATTAAAGTTAAACCACCGATGCCAGAACCCACTGCTACACCAACACGAGTGGCGTTTTCTTCAGTGATCTCTAGACCAGAATCTTGTAGTGCTTGTACACCCGCTGCAATGCCATATTGGATAAACAAATCCATTTTCTTTGCATCTTTCGGTGACATGTAAGCTGATGCATCAAAGTCATTCAGCAAACCTGCGAATTTGGTGCCGAAACTTGAGGTATCGAAATGCGTGATAGTTTGAATACCACTTTTACCGTTTAACAAACCTTGCCAAGTAGATTCAACATCATTACCTAGCGGTGTCAACATTCCTAAGCCAGTTACGACGACTCGACGTTTAGCCACGGGTTGCCTCCAATAAGGAAATTATTTTAGGTGGGGTGTATACCAAATTTATTAGTATCATTCTATAGATAGACTAAGGGCAGCTTAATGCTGCCCTTAAAATCAAAATGCGTAAAATTACTCAGCGTGAGCTGTAACGTAATCGATTGCAGCTTGAACTGTAGTGATCTTTTCAGCTTCTTCGTCTGGGATCTCAGTGTCGAACTCTTCTTCAAGAGCCATTACTAGTTCTACAGTGTCAAGTGAATCAGCACCTAAGTCGTCAACGAAAGAAGCTTCATGTTTTACTTCTTCTTCTTTAACACCTAGTTGCTCAATGATAATTTTCTTTACGCGTTCTTGGATGTCGCTCATTCTTCTTTCCTTTATTAAAAACGCCAATGCGTTATTTTCAGATTGCGGCGTAGTTTACGCCGCATAATTCTGTGATTCAAGGATTTGCTGATAATTACTTATCTGGTCAAACCTCTCGAATAGTATTTGTTCATTTATCGCTTATTTTAATAGCGAATTCAAGTATGTTTAAAGCAAGATCACAAAAAATTCAACAATTTTCGATAATCTTTCGTTAGCAAATTTTTGCTAACTTTCATTAAACCATGTACATCGCGCCATTTACGTGCAATGTTTCGCCTGATACATACGCAGCAGCGTCAGATGCTAAATAACATACCGCAGCAGCGATTTCTTCAGGTTGGCCTAAACGCCCTGCAGGTACATTTGCAAGCGTAGCTGCTTTTTGGTCTTCAGTCAGCTCGTCTGTCATATCTGTTTGGATAAAACCAGGTGCAACAACGTTCACTGTAATGCCACGTGATGCCACTTCGCGTGCTAATGACTTAGTAAAACCAATTACACCCGCTTTCGCTGCAGCATAGTTAGCTTGACCCGCATTACCCATAGTGCCCACAACAGAACCGATATTAATGATACGGCCATTTTTCTTTTTCATCATAGGGCGTAAAACAGCCTTAGATAAACGGAAAATTGAGCTTAAGTTAGTGTCGATGATGTCATCCCACTCACCGTCTTTCATACGCATTAATAAGTTATCGCGAGTAATACCCGCATTGTTAACTAATACGTCGATATCGCCTAAATCAGCCTTGATCGCAGCAAGTGTCGCCTCAATCGATTCAGGATCTGTAACGTTAAGGGCATAACCTTTACCGTTATCACCTAGGTACTCACTGATTTTAGCAGCACCTGATTCGCTTGTTGCAGTACCCGCTACTTTTGCACCTTGTGCAACTAGCGTATTTGCAATCGCTTTACCAATACCACGGCTTGCACCAGTGATTAGGACAACCTTGCCCTCAAGAGAAAATAAATTTGTCATTCTATTCCTACTTATTTCGCTTCATCAATAGCAGCTTGCGTATTAACCGCACCACATACCATTGCTTTATCAATTCGTTTAGCAAGACCCGTTAATACTTTACCTGGGCCAAACTCATAGCTTTGTGTGATACCTTGAGCAACTAATGCTTGTACAGTTTCAGTCCAGCGAACTGGGCTGTAAAGTTGACGTACTAATGCATCTTTAATTGCTTCACTTGATTGCTCAGCTTTTACATCAACGTTGTTGATTACATCACACTTAGGTGTATTAAATGTTAAAGCGGCTAAATCAGCAGCTAATTTCTCAGCAGCTGGTTTCATTAGTTCACAGTGAGAAGGTACGCTTACTGCAAGTGGTAAAGCACGTTTAGCACCTGCTTCTTTACATGCTTCTGATGCACGCTCAACCGCCGCTTTGTGGCCAGCGATAACAACCTGACCTGGTGAGTTGTAGTTTACTGGTGAAACAACTTCACCATTTGCTGATGCTTCACACGCTGCTTTGATTTCGTCGTCACCTAAGCCGATGATTGCAGCCATAGAACCAACACCCGCAGGTACTGCTTCTTGCATATATAAACCACGATTTTCTACTAGTTTAACTGCTTCGCTTAAGCTTACAACGCCAGCACAAACTAATGCTGAATACTCGCCTAAACTGTGACCAGCCATAACAACATCGGCATCAGGGTTTGCGTCTAACCATTGACGGTAAATAGCAACACTAGCAGTAAGAAGTGCTGGTTGTGTACGATGGGTTTGATTTAATTCTTCTTCTGGACCATTTAGTACAAGTGCAGCTAGATCATAGCCAAGAGCTTCAGATGCTTCAGCGAATGTTGCTTTAGCAATTTGTGAATCAGCTAATAGTTCAGATAACATGCCCACAGTTTGTGAGCCTTGACCTGGAAATACGAGTGCAATTTTATGTGCCATACTTTGCTCTTATAATTAAACAAAAAAATATTCTGTAGCAGGCAGCATAACAAGTTTTAGATATGCTGCACTACTTTGTTGTTGGATGTGTTTGCTCAAAAATCGCAGCGATTTTTTCAGGGAGTTGGCGTTCGACTTCCCGCGCGGCTTCATCAATAGCAGCATGAAACGCCTTTGGTGAGGCATTGCCATGGCTTTTAACAACAATACCGCGCAATCCTACCAGACTTGCGCCGTTATACTGGTCGGGGTTCACCCGCTTGTAGAGTTTTTTTATCACTGGACGCAATAAAAACGCTAAACTTTTGTATAAGAAATGTTTGTGTAAGGCTTTGGTGAGTTTATGCATGATCAGTTTGGCAATACCTTCACAGGTTTTTAATGCCACATTACCTACAAATCCTTCGCACACAATAACATCGGCTTTTCCGCTGAAAATATCACTACCTTCACTGTAACCTGTGTAGTTGAGATATTCACACTGCTGCATTAACTGTGCAGCTTGTTTTATTCCTTCATGCCCTTTGATGTCTTCAGAGCCAATATTCAATAAACTAACTCTTGGGTTATCACACCCAAGTGCCTGCCCTGCTACCACAGAACCCATAATGCCAAATTGATAAAGGGTTTGTGCATCACAATGCACATTCGCACCTAAATCAAGCAAATAAACAGGGTTTTTACGTTCGGTTGGAACAGCAGAGATTAATGCAGGACGTTTTACGCCTGGAAGCATCTTTAATACATAATGCGCCATAAAAAATAACGCGCCTGTATTACCAGAGCTTACACACGCTTGCGCTTCACCCGATTTAACTAAATCGAGGGCAACACGCATTGATGAATCTTTTTTAGAACGAACCGCTGAAGCAGGTTCACACGCATTTGTGACCACTTCGCTACAATGGCGAATAATTAAACGAGGGTGTGAAACAGAATCGAGTGCTTCGAGTTCTTTTAGAATAACTTGCTGATTACCACATAAGATGAGTCTTAAGTTGGTATTAGCATTTACCGCTTGCACGGCAGCGGGGATAGATGAACGGGGGCCGTAATCGCCCCCCATCATATCTAACGCTATGGTTAGATTGGTCAGCATATAGCAATCTCTTAGTTAGAAATTACTTTAACGCCTTTGTAGTAACCGTCAGCAGTTACGTGGTGACGACGGTGAGTCTCACCAGAAACTTGATCTACAGTTAAAGTTGGACCACTGATCGCATCGTGTGAACGGCGCATGCCGCGTCTTGCACGAGACTTTTTGCTTTTTTGTACAGCCATTAGTCTTCTCCTAAGAATCTTTCTTAAGTTGTTTCAAAATATCAAATGGATTTGGTTTGTCATCTTTTGCTGCTAATTTACCAAAGCTAGTAGGCTCTGATGAATAACTGCATGAAGCTTCGTTGTGTGTAGGCACTATTGGAATAGCTAAAATCAGTTCGTCTTCGATTAACTCAAATACGTTGATTTCACCGTTTTCGTCCAGCTCTACTTCATCGTAACCTTCAGGTAGATGATCTGACTCTGCATCCAAACCAATTGGCGAATACACAAAGTCTTGTTCCAAATCCAACCCTAATTCTCCATTACAGCGTTGACAAGTTACAGTTACATGTGTTGATAAGTTACCACTTATTACCACTAAACCTTGCTCGTCAATTTTGCAATGAATCTTTACCGCTATTTCACCTGCTTCCTCCTGCACAACTTGCTCTAAACGAGAAAGTTTTTCAAGCGGGACAATACCGTCATACGTTAAACGATGTTGAGCTGCTTTGCTGGGATGAAGAGTGATGGGAATTTTCACCTTTTGCATAGGGGCTGCATCATATAGATAGTTAGTAAGTTAGTCAAAGTAAAAAACCAATTTTGGTAGGTTTTTAACGATCTTCTGCTTTGTTTTCGGATTCATTGTGGCTTATCCTTGGCAAAATACAATTTTCATCCAGAATTTATTATGAAACCAACACTTATATTAGCGTCAAGCTCACCATTTAGACAGCAATTATTAACTAAGTTTAACTTACCTTTTCAAACTTTTTCTCCAGATATTGATGAGTCTCCTATCGCAGCTGAAACACCAGAGCAATTAGTTGCTCGTTTAAGCAAGCAAAAAGCCCGAGTTGCCAAACAACATTTTAGCGAAGGATTGGTGATCGGCTCTGATCAAGTTGCGGTATTCAACGATACAATTTTAGGTAAACCTCATACTAAAGAGAATGCCATTAAGCAGCTATCATCGTTTAGTGGCCATACAGTGACCTTTTTAACGGGTTTAAGTGTATTTGATATACAAAGCGATAAATCAATTACCACCGTGGTGCCATTTGATGTGACATTTAAAAAACTCACACTTGAACAGATCAATGCTTATTGCGATGCAGAGCAGCCATACAACTGTGCAGGTAGCTTTAAAAGTGAAGGATTAGGCATCTGTTTATTTGAAAAGCTCAGTGGCGATGACCCTAATACATTGATAGGCCTGCCACTGATCACATTAACTAAAGTGCTGGCTGAGTTTGGTGTTGACGTGTTAACGCTGCAAGGGGCGTAGTTAAAACCTGCAAAAGTTGTTGGTATGAATCAACAACACATAACGGCGTATGTTGTTGCAACTGCGCCGGGCTATGGGCACCAAAACTCACTCCAATACAAGCAATACCTGCGGCATTAGCCATTGCCATATCCAGTTGACTGTCACCAATCATCACAGCATCACCTTTTGCTATACCCTGCTCGTACAAAATTTGCTCAAGCATATCTGGAGAGGGTTTCGACTCAGCATCGTCAGAGCATTTTACATTCAAAAAGTACTTCCCAAGGCCTGACTCATTAAGAAGTCTATCGATACCTTCACGTCCTTTACCGGTAGCCACAGCCAATTGTATACCTACATCACTTAACTGCTTTAAAACGGATTCTACATCTTTAAATAAAGGTGTAGGTGTTACATCCAACTCACGGTACTGCGCTTTATAACCTGCCACTAGCTCATCGTTTAAATGTGCATGGGCAGGAAAAAGCACTTCAGCGGCTTTTGCCAGCGACAAACCGATAACGTCTTTTGCTTGTTGCTCTGTTGGAACAGGAATACCTAAGTCTCGCGCAGTATTTCGCAGGCAGGTAACAATTTTTGGCACAGAGTCCATCACAGTGCCATCCCAATCAAAAATAACCAGCTTAAACTTGTTCATTATCGGCACGTAGCTTTTTGATACAGTTTTGAAGTGCATTATCGAGTGGCGCTTCAACATGCATGGTTGTTTCATTTTTAGGGTGCATAAAACGTAAATCGTGAGCATGTAAAAACAAACGATTTAAACCAGTCAGCTTATTTACGTATTGATCAAACTCTGCAACGCCATATTTATCATCACACGCAATTGGATGACCTTTACATTGCGTATGTACACGAATTTGGTGAGTACGCCCTGTTACCGGCGACGCTTGCACTAATGAGCACTCAGCATATCGCTCAAGCACACGAAAACGCGTGTGTGATGGTTTACCTTCGGTATTATCAACACGAACCACACGCTCACCAGACTTCAAGGTGTTTTTACGAAGTCCTTCGGTAACGTTTTTTGTTTTAGAATCCCATTGACCATCAACTAATGCCCAATAGTTTTTCTCCATGGTTTTTTCACGTAACTGTTTATGTAAATCAGTTAACACTGAACGACGTTTAGAAATAAGCAAACAACCTGATGTGTCACGGTCTAGGCGGTGTACAAGTTCTAAACTAC
This sequence comes from Pseudoalteromonas sp. P80D2, assembly GCF_036680945.1. Lineage (NCBI taxonomy): Bacteria > Pseudomonadati > Pseudomonadota > Gammaproteobacteria > Alteromonadales > Pseudoalteromonadaceae > Pseudoalteromonas > Pseudoalteromonas sp. P80D2. The sequence continues at coordinate 17,791 of NZ_JAZDAR010000048.1, read as the reverse complement.
GCTCTTCAGGGCGAAGTACGCGAAGCGCTTCGATTAAGCCATAACTTAGGCCACTGCCACCATGCACAGCCATACCCGAAGGCTTGTTGATCACCATTAAATACTTGTCTTCAAACAAAATGGCGTCTTCAAGTTGTTTTACTTTATCGAGTTTTTTTGGCACAAACTCTTCTTTTTCGGCCACTTTAATAGGTGGAATACGAACCACATCATTTAGTTGTAGTTTGTATACAGGTTTTATGCGTTTTTTATTTACTCGCACTTCGCCTTTACGAAGGATTTTATAAACTGCACTTTTAGGCACACCTTTTAGGTGAGTAATAAGAAAGTTATCAATACGTTGACCTAGATGGTCTTCACCTATGGTAACAAACGAAACTTGTAAGCCGGTTTTTTCTGACATTGCCTAATCACTGATTTAAGTAAATAATTTAGTTGCTAACGCGACTGTAATAGTGGGATAATCACCGTCGCGAACATAAAGTTTGCAAGTAACAACGGTGCTTTTATCACATTAATACATTCGTGAAGCATATTCTGGGTTGCCGATCATACAGATCCGCGCTAAGTTTTCCAAAGCTTTTATAATTACCCAGCCAACACGAGCGTTCAATTATCGGCGATGCGCGTAATATATTGCCTGAATAATTTGAGCACGAATGTTGATTAATGAACATAAAAAGCAATTGAACAAGATAAATTGACTGATAGTGACGACGTAGCAACGTCATTCAGAAGCAGCTGTTGTAGCAAGACATTGAATAAAAATTTGAACATGGTCGACTTCGGGACAAAACTCGTAAATTAAAACCGCAGAATTGGCGGCAGTTTTGACACCTATAAGAATTTAATAACGTGAGAACATGTTATTGTCAGCCACACTTAGTGATGCTCAATGTAAGCAAACAACTTCAGGTTTTGACTTTACCCAGTCGTGAGACTGCACAAAAACAACCGTCAGAAACCACTGAACAGACGAGTTTATATCGTCATGTCAGCGACAGAATTAGTAGAGTAACAATATGAAACGTATGCTAATCAATGCGACGCAGCAAGAAGAAATGCGCGTTGCACTGGTTGATGGCCAACGCCTGTATGATTTAGACATAGAGAGCCCAGGTCACGAACAAAAAAAAGCAAATATTTACAAGGGTAAAATTACCCGTATCGAACCGTCACTAGAAGCTGCCTTTGTTGATTATGGCGCTGAGAGACACGGTTTCCTTCCTCTTAAAGAAATAGCTCGCACCTACTTCCCACAAGGCTATACATTCCAAGGTCGTCCAAATATCCGTGACGTGATCAAAGAAGGCCAAGAAGTAATTGTGCAAGTTGATAAAGAAGAGCGTGGCCAAAAAGGCGCTGCGTTAACGACTTTTATCAGCGTTGCAGGTAGCTATTTAGTACTTATGCCTAACAACCCTCGTGCCGGTGGTATTTCTCGCCGTATCGAAGGTGATGAGCGTACTGAACTTAAAGAAGCACTAAGCCGTTTAGAATTACCTAAAGGCATGGGCTTAATTGTTCGTACTGCAGGTGTTGGTAAATCATTTGAAGAGCTAGAGTACGACTTAAAAGCACTATTAGTGCATTGGCAAGCGATTCAGCAAGCTGCTGATAGCGGCCCTGCTCCGTTCTTAATTCACCAAGAAAGTAACGTAATTTTCCGCGCAATCCGTGACTATTTACGTCGTGATATTGGTGAAATTTTAATTGATAAAGCACGTGTATTTGAAGAAGCGAAAGCGCATATTGAGCGTTTCCGTCCTGACTTCATGAGCCGTGTTAAGCTTTATCAGGGCGATGTACCACTATTCACCCACTACCAAATTGAAAGCCAAATTGAGTCAGCTTTCCAACGTGAAGTTCGCTTACCATCAGGTGGTTCAATTGTAATTGACCCAACTGAAGCACTAACGTCTATCGATATCAACTCATCTAAAGCCACTAAAGGCGGTGATATCGAAGAAACAGCACTTAATACTAACTTAGAAGCGGCAGACGAAATTGCTCGTCAATTACGTTTACGTGACTTAGGTGGTCTTATTGTTATCGACTTCATTGATATGACGCCACCACGCCACCAACGCGAAGTAGAGAATCGTTTAAAAGACGCTGCTCGCCCTGACCGTGCCCGTGTACAGATTGGTAAGATCTCACGCTTTGGTCTGCTTGAAATGTCGCGTCAGCGCTTACGCCCTTCATTAGGTGAAGCAAGCCAAGGTCCATGTCCTCGTTGTAATGGTCAAGGTACAATTCGTTCTAACGAATCAATTGCATTGTCTATCCTTCGTTTAATCGAAGAAGAAGCAATTAAAGACAACACATCACAAGTAAATGCACAGGTGCCTGTGGCTGTTGCCGCTTACCTATTAAACGAAAAACGTCGTAGTGTGCAACGCATCGAAAAGCGCCATAACGTTGATGTTGTGATCATTCCTAATCAACACATGGAAACGCCACATTACGAAGTAGTTCGCTTACGTAAAGACGAAACAATTGAAACAGTAAGCTACGAGCAAGTTGTTGCTCCTGAGCCAGAAGCATTTGAAATGGCTAAAGCGCCTTCAGCACCAGTTCGTGAAGAGCCGGTTCTTAAAGGTGTTGTTATGCCTAATACACCTGCACCTCAAGCTGCACCAAAAGCTGAGCAAACGACCCCTGCGGCTAAAAAGTCTGAAGGTGGTTTATTTGCTGCCATTGGTAAGTTCTTCAAGTCGCTATTCAGTAATGCCGAAGAAGAAGCTGAAAAAGAGCAAGAAGAGAAAAAAGCAGCACAAAGACGTAGTAATAATCGTCGCAACAACGACAACCGTCGCCGTAGCAACAACCAGCGCCGTCGCAACTCTCGTAATAAACGTCCTGACGATGCACAAGCTAAAGAAGAAAACACAAATACTTCGAATAAGCCTGAGCAAAAAGAAGGTAATGAGAATCGCAACAAACGTCGTCGTAATTCTAACAACAGAAAACGTAATGAAAAACGTAATGATGATGTAGAACAAACGAATAAAGACACTGCACCAGAGACGAAATCTGAGCAACCAAAGGAAACTAAACCTAAGGTTCGTCGTCAACGTCGCAACTTACGCAAAAAAGTTCGCGTAACAGATGAAAGCGCAGATGAAGCAAAAGCAGTACAAACAACTGAAACAACTGAGCAAGCACCTAAAGCTGAAAAACCAGCTAAGCCTGCAAAAGAAAAAGTAGCAGTTGAAACTGAACAAGCAGAACAGCCAGTTGCTGAAAAGCAAGTACCTGCAGAACCAGTAAAAGCTGACGCTGAGCCTAAACAAGCGGAGCAAACTGAATCGGTAGTTGAAGCATCAACTGATGAAGAACAAGCTAAACCTCGTACACGCTCTCGTCGTTCACCTCGCCACTTACGTGCTGCTGGTCAACGTCGCCGTCGCCCTGAGCATGATGAAAAATCAGGTGACGACAAAGCTGATGCGCCAGCATTTATTCCAGTTGCCGACCAAGCTGCTGCTGAATATGAAGCTGAGCTAAAAGCAAAACAAGCTCAAACTGAAGAACCAGCAAAAGCTGAAGAGTCAGTTCAAGTTGAAGAACCAGCAAAAACTGAAGAACCAGTGAAAACTGAAGAACCAGTGAAAACTGAAGAACCAGTTAAAACTGAAGAACCAGTAAAAGCTGAAGAACC
>NZ_JAZDAR010000048.1:0-13912 GCF_036680945.1 Pseudoalteromonas sp. P80D2 | reverse complement strand
GAACCAGTTAAAACTGAAGAACCAGTAAAAGCTGAAGAACCTGCTAAAAATGAAAAAACTGTTTTAGTAAAAGGTTCAGCTAGCGCTGCAATGGCAAAACCTACGCCAGTTGCAGATAGTGAGCCAGAGCCAACACCATCGGCTATGGCGCATGACAAGCGTACAGCTATTCCAGATAGCGGCCTTCGTGCAGGTTCAATTAAACCTGCTGGCAGAGCCCGTGCTGATATGGCAAAAACCTTAGCGGCTGATTAATTTAGTCACTTAATAAAAAAGCCGCGTTTATAACGCGGCTTTTTTGTGTGTAATGCTTTTAAATAACAACCTGTTGAGTACCTAGGTGATTGGCATAACCACCTACAAGAACCTTATAAACACCCTGCTCATCCGAATAAACACTGGCAGAAATATGTGAACTGCACCCCATTGCTCGGCCTTGTTCAAACTTGAAATGGTTTTCTTGCTGTACAAATACATGTTTTGATAAGTAGCATGCAAGCGCGCCACTGGCGCTACCGGTTGCTGACTCTTCGGGTATACCAACCAAAGGCGCAAAGTTACGACAACTTGCGGTCAGCTCACTTTGCTCTTCACATAATTCAAAGGCATGCACACCAATCACATTATGCTGTTGGCAGAACTCGCTAAGCGCTGCCTCATCAATAACAATATTATCTAAGTAGCTATTCCGCACAGCGACTATAATATCCGGCAATCCTGTAGTTATTACATCGATCGGCAAGCCGGTTTCTGACAGTGTTGCTTCATCAAGCCCTAGTAAGCCTGCAAGGTCATCATAAGCAAAGTTGCCAAGGTACTTTGGTAAGGCTTGCTCCATGGTAATTTGCCCATCTTCAGCAATTGTTACACCTAACAAGCCCGCTTTTGTTCGTTGAGTGTAATAACCAGGTTTTAATAACCCTTGTTCGAAGAGCGTAGCAAACACCGCTAGGGTTGCATGGCCACAAAAATCAACTTCTTCCGTTGTCGTAAAAAATGACACAGCAAAGTCAACTTCATGATCTTGCGCAACAAATGCGGTTTCTGAAAAGCCAATTTCTTTTGCAATCGTCAGTTTTTCTGCGTTTGTGAGTTTATCTGCATTCAACACAACACCTGCTGGGTTGCCGCCTGTATTATTTGCACTAAACGAGTTAACTAAAAATGCAGTTATTATCATTATTGTATGCCTTGGTTTAAGTTTAATTCATAAAACAACATGCCATTTTCCTTAGATGCTTGCTTTTCAAAAGCCAACTTTTTTAAAAGTTTAATTGATGGCGTATTTGATTCATCAATACCAGCAATGAGCTTATGCCATTGTGACTGAGTACCAGCGAGGTTTATAAATCCCTGCAATAACTCAAATGCAAGACCCTGCCCCCAATATTGCTCAGCTAACAAATAACCAATATGAGCATCATGGTTTTCGGTATATATAAATAAAAGCCCAACAACTTCTTGATGTTGAGATTGCAGCATTAATAAGCAGCACTCGTTAAGCATGTTAGCCAACCACTTTTCAGCAGCAGCAATAGAATCTATCCCCTGAAAATAACCTGGTAAGTTTGCAACTACAGCGGGGGTTAATATCGCAGGTAAAGCGTTAACTAAGGCAGTTTGCTCTGACTTTGCTACATTAGAGTTTATTTCAATGACGTTTAGTCTCGGTGTATTAAATGAAAGAGCCATTTAACCTCTTAGATCTTCAGCCGTAAAATTACTTTTAAATGTAAAAGCATGTGGTGTGTCGCCGTTTTCACGAAGATATTGCAACCTTTCTAATGCCTCTTGAGGTCTTGGAATATGGTTATCTTCAATCCACCATAAAACATAGCTATCTTCTGCTAAGCGGTGAAACCATTCACCTTTTCTGCGCATAAAATCTCTGTGGTGAGTACGAAACATAAAGTTTTTGAGATCTTCAACGCTTTCCCACACAGACATATTGATAATCATATTTGGATCATCAAACAATTTAATATTGGTGGCATCGCCTGATTCGTCTTTTAATCGCCATACAAAACCAGCACTGCTTTCAGCAACGCCATTTATTAAATCAAGATTATCAACAAAATCTTTTATCTCTGGGGCATCCAATGGATATTTGGCAAGAGCGATATTCAATTGGGCAAGTTTCATTTATGACTCTCCTTAGCCATCGGGGAAGTTTGTACCTTGAGTGTATTAAAACTAAGCGATACTGAAGGAAAAGAAAAGCATTTTTACGCCTTCCACTATTCGAATTTTTATATTAACCATGCTTAAAACCATCAGTAGATGTTTTACTAAATCAATGATGGCAAATGGAACTGCTTTATCTAATCTCCGCCACCGCAATCACCGCCGCCGTCAGAACATGAACTGTCTGATGAACTAAAGCAAAGAAAATATTAGAAGTAAATTTTTACTTTAGCTTAGGTAAATCGAGTTGAAATTCTAAAGCTGTAAATTCATCTCTAGTGTAAGGCCCAAAACTAAAAAGCCCAGCAAGTGCTGGGCTATAAAACGAGTATTTATAAGCTTATCGCTTAAAACTTAGAGCTTTAAGCTTAAGCAAGATTAACTTTCGTCTTGCTCCATGAAGCGCTGAAGCTGGTCTTTAAGGTTAGGTGGAATACCTTTAATCACTAGTGTATCGGTTGCTTCGTTATACATGACGCGCTCACCTAAGTGTTTACGTTCAAAGCTCACGCTAACACCGCCGCCCATGCCAGAAAACTTCACCATGCTAGTGACTGTTTTCTTATCAACAGGGAACGACTCTTCTAAGTCATAGCTTTGCTCTTGGCAGAAGCTTTCAAATGGGCTGTCGTCATTTTTCGATAAGGTTGCAGAAAGCTCTTTAACGTTGGCATCTTCACCTGTGGTTACGCAATCATTACAGTAATCAAAAACTTGCTTACGTAGCTCGTCTTTTTCTGACTTGTCGTATTGTTGCTCAGATAAATAATCTTCTACAGCACTAAGCATAACTTGGCTTTGCTGTTTAGGATCAATGCCCTCTTCGCAGCCTAAAAAGTCTAAAAAGAAGTCAGCCACTTTACGACCTGCACGACCTTTAATAAACGACACATAGCGATTATCTTCTGGTTGAGTATCCCACGCAGTTAAATCGACACGTGCAGCTAGTTGCATACGCGAAATATCTAAGTGACGAGATGAAGCTAAATCAAGCTCAGAAGTAATTGAGTAATGCTCTTTAATATTGATCATCGCAATTAACAAGAAGTCACTTGCAACATATTGATAATGGCAAAAAACTAAATAACCCGTTTCATTAAAGGCATACTTATTTAACTCTTCTTTTAGCACATTTGTTGCTTGCTCTGTCATGTGCCAAAAACCAAGTTCGTCGTTACGGTAACTTTGCATAGCCGAAGCAACAATGCTGTTTTTCTCGCCGCTGAATGCACAGTAGCCTTTACCTGGCTTACCATTATATGCATGGTGTAGCTGCTCTATAAAAACGGCTACTTTATCGTTAACAACCATCTCATCATTGCGTAAATGAATATCTGTATCGTCATCTTTTTTGTCTACATAATGAACGACTAATTTTTTAACATCTATTGTCATCTTTGTTTTTCACGCCTCTGGTGTTAAAATACGGGAATATAACTCTTTTTATCGAACCAACTGATGCCTATCATATCAAAATATTCTAATGAGCAAGTAGAACAAATCGTTGATCAGCTGATTGATGTACTAACAGAGCACAAAGCGCCTGTTGATTTAAGCCTTATGTGTTTAGGAAATTCTATCACGCATATTTTAAAAGAGCATGTACCATCAGAGAAAAGACAAGCTGTTGCCGACAACTTTGCAAAAGCATTAGCACAGTCGGTTAAATAAGATTTATGAATTTATCGCAACAAAGTCAGTTTTCTTCAAAAGTAAGTCAGCTTTTAAGTTGGGGCCATTGGTTCACCTTTGCAAACATAGGTTTAGTGCTATTTATTAGCTTAAGCTACTTAGTTGCAGACAGTGCACCGACAACCTTCATGGGCTATTTATACATGCTCGTGACCTGGTTAAGCCACACCAGCTTTATTACTTTTATTGCCTTTGTTTTAACGATATTTCCATTAAGCTTAGTGTTTCCATACCCTCGGCATATCCGGGGTATGGCAGCCATTATTGCAACCCTCGGCGCGTCATTCTTAACGCTTGATGCCTATGTTTATTTTAACTTGGGCTATCACTTAAATACGTCTGCTCTACCTGAAATCGTTTCTTTGTTGTGGCACCGTTTAACAAGCTCACCGGCATTAACAACGATTCTTGCGGGCGGCATTGTACTGCTAATTTTAGCGTTCCAATTATTAGTCAGTAACTACACCTGGCACCACTTGGCGCGTTTAAAGCAATATAAGTTCCCGCGCTATGCAACCAGCACAATTTTAGTGTGTTTTGCACTTAGCCACAGTATTCATATTTGGGCAGATGCCAATTTAAAGTTTGATATCACTAAACAAGATAATGTATTGCCGTTGTCTTACCCTACAACAGCTAAAAGCTTATTAGCTAAAAACGATTTACTAGATCTAGAAAGCTACAAAGAAGCACACGATGTGAGGCTTGACCCACATAATATTGATTACTTAGCTCCTACTCCACTTGCCGAGTGCAAAGCTGAGTCAAGTGCGACTATCGATATTTTAATATTTGAAAATAATGCTGACCTTGAGCAATTTGTTGCCACTGAGCCTGCATTACGTAAGACAGACTTGTTCTTACAACCTGTAGAAACAGAAGATACGTTATTTAGTTTAGTGTATGGCCTGCCAGCATTTTACAAAGCCCCTATTCTAGACAAACAGCAACTGCCTGTGTGGCTTGCTGATAATCGCTCAATTCAAATTAATGGTTTTGAGCAATTCGAATTTATTAATAACGATGATAAAAACCCAGCGGTTCGCCTTGTACGTGCAGACGCTACAACACAAGCACGTGAATCTGCTAATGCCGTATTTGCCTTTAGTCTTGCACAGCAGAGCAATGGTATTGTTACAGCTTCTCGTTTATACAGCTCAGATAAAAAAGTTGTACAAACCGAAGGCCTTATTCAACCAAGTGATATTATCGCCACCAGTGTAGGCCATTATTTAGGTTGTAAAACACTCGCAAAACAAAGCATGTTGGGTAGTAACTTATACAAACGCCATGACGACACCGGTGTTAACTACTCGCAGAATGTATTTATCGCATTTAAAAAAGACAGAATTACCCTGATTGATTCAGATGGTAACTTTAAAAACATTTCAGCAGCACAAGGCTTTGCCATTGAACAAGGCTTAGATATTCCATTCTTAGTGCAAAGCATTAAAAAGCTGAAACGATATACGCCCTAGCGCTTATTGATAAATCAATATTTCGAGCTAGCTTTAGATATTAGACACCTTATTTGATTAGGAGACACGGACGTCATGAAAGCCATAATCATTTATCTAATATCGCTTACACTAGTTTGTTTTACCAACACATCACTTGCTGCCACCACAGAATACTATAAATGTGTCACAGACAGAGGCACGGTATTTAGTGAGTTCCCCTGTGGTAGCCGTGCAACCAAGCACAAAATTCAAGTCACCGATCCAGACTTACAAGCTCCGCAAAACTTTGTTAAAGAGCTCAACGAGCTTGAGCGCCAGCAAATTATCAGAAACCTCGAAGCTGAAATTCGCAGCTATAAACACCGTTTAGATATTTTAAGCCGTGATCGAGACCGAGCTCAGTACCAGCAAGAGCAGCGCTTAAACCGAATTTTGTCTGATAAAGAAGCGAAGCAAATTAATAAAGACATTAAAAAGCAGCTAAAAGCAATTAACAAGCAATACGGGCGCGACGTAAAAAGCGTTAATAAAAAACTCGCAAAACTTGAGAAAAAACTCGCTCGCTATAATTAAATACACTTTACTATTGGGTTTGAAGAATAAATAACATATTCTTAACACCAATAGAGTTATTGCTCTATGTTGGTATTAGTAAGGAGTTTATATGCAGCCACAACACATTGCAGAGTTAATTTTATCTGGGTTTCGCAATCACTATAAACTCTTTCAAGCAATTACAGCCAAAGCACCACTTGCGTTTGCGCATCGTGATTGGCAAAAAATAAATGAGATTAGCAAACTTAGAATTAGCCATTACGATGATCGGGTGAACGAAACCATTGCTAAGCTCAAGTCGCTCAACGAACAGCAAATTATTACCTTAGATCAAACCTGCTGGCTCGAAACCAAACAGCTCTATCAGCAATTTTTGCGCTTTCACCCTCAAGCAGAACTCGCCGAAACCTTTTACAACTCTGTTTTTTGTCGTTTATTTCATCGTCGTTATTTTAATAATGACTTTATCTTTGTAAAAGCAACGCTTGCGGATGCCCCCGCACTACCAATGGAAGTTGAATACCGCAGTTACCACCCTGTTGTTGATGGCTTAAGACCCACAATACGCAAAATTATTAATCAGTTTGACTTTAAAGTGCCCTTTGTTGATTTAGAACGCGATATTCGCTTGCTGGTAAAAGCCTTTTATAAACAAGCGCCCGATACACATCACCAAGCATGGCAAATGCGCTTTGATATACTGCAAGCCCCGTTTTACCGAAACAAAGCGGCTTATATTGTTGGTCGTGTGGTATCAGAAAGTGGCGTACAGCCATTTATTATTGCGGTATTGCACCATGAAGACAAAGGATTATACCTAGATGCCCTACTTACCAAATCATCGCAAATGCGGGTTATCTTTGGTTTTGCGCGTGCTTACTTTATGGTTGAAACCCATGCGCCATCAGCGTTAGTACGCTTTTTAAATCAGCTTATGCCAAACAAGACCCTGGCAGAGCTATACAATGCAATAGGCTTTCATAAACAAGGTAAGACCGAGTTTTACAGAGAGTTTTTAAGTCATTTAGATCATTCAAACGATCAGCTTGTAATTGCCCCTGGTACACCGGGTATGGTGATGATGGTATTTACCCTGCCGTCGTTTGGATATGTGTTTAAAGTCATTAAAGACACCTTTGGAGAAAGCAAACCCTTTGGCCGCGATACCGTATTAAAACGCTATCAATTAGTAAAAAGCCATGACCGTGTTGGCCGCATGGCCGACACCATAGAGTATTCGAACGTCGTATTTCCACTAGCCCGATTTGATAGTAAATTACTTGCAGAGTTACATAAAACCATTGGTTCTTCGATGATTATTGAAGGCGAATGGTTAATCATTAAGCATTTGTATATAGAAAGACGGATGACACCGTTAAATCTGTATCTTGAAAATGCCAGTGAACAGCAAGCGTTTGAAGCAATAGAAGAATATGGCCAAGCTTTAAAAGAAATGATCGCCGTAAATATTTTCCCAGGCGACATGCTGTTGAAAAATTTTGGGGTGAGTAAACATAATCGCATTATTTTTTACGACTATGATGAAGTTCAGTACCTAACAGACATGAACTTTCGCGCCTTACCAAAAGCAAAGTCGTACGATGATTACTTAACCAATGAGCAAAGTTACTCTGTGGCACCGCAAGATGTGTTTCCAGAGCAATTATGTACCTTTGTGACAGCAAACCCGGTGTATAAGCAATATTTATTGAGTACACACCCAGAGCTTGAAGATCCAGCCTATTGGCGACAAGCACAATACAATTATAAGCAAGGTGTAGTTAGCCACATTTATCCATACCCTGCTGCACAACGATTTATCCATTATTGGTAAACACCAAGGACACACAATGAATATAAGTAAAATAGATTTAAACTTACTTGTTTACCTAGATACGTTATTAAGGGAGTGTAATGTAACTAAAGCAGCTAACCAGCTAAGCATTACCCAACCTGCCATGAGTAATGGCTTAAAAAGACTCCGCAATTTATTTAACGACCCTATTTTAGTTCGTACCAGCGAAGGTATGGTACCGACAGAGCGTGCAAAAGAGCTACAGCCGGTGATCCGCGGCATTTTAATGACCCTTGAAGAAACACTTGCACCAAACCGCGAATTTGAAGCATCACAAAGTAAACGTGTTTTTCGTATCATGGCCAGTGACTACGCAGCAAGCACTCTTGCCCCACGCTTATTAAGTAAATTACACGAAGAAGCCCCCGATACTACACTCGATATTTTGACCCCAAGTGATGTTACCTTCCACGATGTTGAAAACGGTAAGGTAGATATGGCTATCAACCGCTTTGAAAACTTACCGCAATCGTTTCACTATAAACAAATATGGAAAGACAGCTTTTGTTGCCTAGTAAAAGCAGATAACCCAATTATCAAAGACTTTAGCCTCGACAGCTATTTAAAAGCACGCCACATCTGGGTAAGTAAAACAGGCTTTGGTGTGGGCGTTGGTATGGACCCTAAAGATGTGCAAAAGCTAGGTTGGGTTGATGAGGCGCTCGCTCACTTTGGTAAACACCGTAATATTGCCACCTTTACCCGTAACTACCACGTTGCCATCCACTTAGCGAAAGAACAAAACTTGGTTGCTACATTACCATCAAAAGCCGCAAATATTTATTTAGACGATCCGGGCCTTAAAATTCTTGAACCGCCATTCCCTATTCCGCCGTTTGAGCTCGATATGATTTGGAGCCCGCTATTACACCGTGATGCAAGCCATATTTGGTTACGCCAAAAAGTTGCCGAAGTAGCCGACGAGCTTAAGTAAGATTTTACCAACCAAATTGTAATTATTGCTGATAAGCCAAGCGTTAGCTTAGCTTATCAGCAGCATCCCTCCTATTAAAAATCAATAACCAACTGAAATACAATAACTTTATATTTGAGTGATGAACTGGAATATGCTTTGCAAGTATCTAATTGCATTGTTTTTAATATTCAAAAAGAGGTCATTATGAATACTCATCAAGGACAAGACGTTCATCATATTGCAGATATCATCCAAGTTATGAATAGCGGTATCGATTTTTATGAAAAAGCACAGAAAAAAGTAACCGACCCAAGCATAATTGCCTTATTTCAACGCATGATAGATGCGCGTAAAGTAAGTGTTGAGCGCTTACAACCTTATGCTATTAACGAAAATGGCGAGCGCGAAAATGGCTCTGATTTTGCTGTAGAAGCGCGTAAAGCTTATACATCAGTAATCACCAAACTCGGTGCCGACAAAAACGCCACCTATGTTAGTGAACTTGAAGAGGTTGAAGATAAAACACTAGCCGAAATCAAGCATGCGCTTAAAAAACCACAGCCACATGATTGTGAAGCCGCGTTATCAAAAACCCTGCTGACAATTCAAAGTTGTCATGCTGAAATGAGTAAAATGAAAAAGCATTAAATTGTGAGAGTGCAAAGCCCAGTTAAGCTGGGCTTTTATCTGTTTAATTTAGATGAGCGATTTGTAGCTCTTCTGATATTTTAACTATTAGTAGTAGCTTCAGCGTCAGGCAGCTACGTGCATGCCCAAGGCTCTCGTGCCCCATATGACTTAAGTTGTTAGATTTCCAGTCAAATACTAGTGACACACGAACAGAGATCCCACCCCATCGTCTTCATCGTAATTTGGAAACAATCTGATCTAGAATTAATTGAAGTTACCTCACTAAAACATTTAGCAATATGGCGTGTTAAGCATGCCCATAGTCTTGCCTGTTTATTAACTATTTTTTGTGAAATGTTTTTCTGCAACAACTTTAAGAACGTTGTAACCCATTGTGACAAGATCATCTGTTATTTGGCGAGGATTTTGACCTAAAAAACAAAAGTTGGCTTTCCCAATAATACCAACTCCTGCTGTTGTGATGGATTTTATGTGCAGCCCTCCTACTTTTATTGCTTTACAATCTTTAATATCCTCAGCTGTTGGAGGCTTTCTACCTGACCAATCTATTAATGCAGCTAAGAATAACCTGCTCTCTATTTTACTTTCATGTATATACATAAGTTTAGAAACTACGATACCACAAGCATATTTCCCATCGCTAAGAGCAATCGGCCAATAATGACCTGGCTCTAGGTACGATGTCGACTTTGGTGTAAACGGATACTTCATAAAGTTAATGCCTTAATGAATAACAAAATTTAGATTTCTTTTATGAGTTTATTAGGTAAAAATACCAAACTTTGTAAGGGCTTGAACAACTCCCACTTGTATAAAGAAAACTCCAAAAGTAAACAAAAACGACCACATAATAGATATGCCTAATACTATAGAGTAAACAATAGAAACAGCGATATAGGATGCCATTAAACCCAAAAAACCACCAATAAGCATCAAGCATAACATTGAAAGAAAAGTTCCTATAAATACTGAAATAGCACAGAGTTTTAATTCATTATTAGTAGCACCAAAAATTGTAGCTCCAATTTTTACTGGCAGAATTGTTAATGAGAAAAGTACTAAGAAAAAGCAAAACCATTGATTCAGTTTGAAAATTTAAATCCATTTAAACCTCTTTTAAAATGCCGGAATAACCAGCAAAAAATAGCAGGCAAAATTAGCGATTGAAAAGCACATGCCTGCTGTTTTTTGCACTTTATTTAATTTCCTTATTTCCTACAGCTATCACTTACTTGCCGTGCCACTCACCCAGTTAGGGAAAATGAACTTCAATACCCGTACAATTGTGTAGTTACCACGCACAACAGCCATGCATCAATGTGTTTGTTATAGAGACTTTTCAGGTAAGTCACTTATTTTGTATATCACTCGTGGTCCCATACAAAATTCTATTAAACCATCATCTCTTTTCGGAAACTTGTAATAGATGGCTATAGAAGCTTTACCCAACATATTAGTAGCAAGCTGGAAAGTTGAAACTCTATAAGATCTCAACTCGGGTCTTTGATCAAGATCAAATGGTTCATTAACAAATGTGGGAACGGTCAATAAAGGTTGATCAAAATTACTTTCAAACGAAATTTCAGCTCGAAAAGCTTTAGCCTCGCCGTAATCCAAAGGGTAGTAAACTTCTATATGCGATATCTCACCGTAAATACTTTGAGTTTTAAAAGCTGATACCCCACTCGTATTTTCAGTCGAGCAAGCAATGCTAAAAAAGGAAGTTAATGAAAGTAAAAATACTAGAAATCTCACTGTATCTCCTGAAAGTAAAACGCCATTGCAAGAATTTGGTAAACACTATTTATCTTTTTTAGTGGCTCGTTATATACCCCTCAACTCCGAAAGCATAAATTCTTCAGTAGATAAACACAATGTCAGCTCACCGTTTGGACCTATTGGAGGTTGATAGGAAACCCTAACCTTTATTTTGTCTAAAGCCATAGGGGAACATAATTAAGACAGCGAATAACCCTCCGCCGTAAAATCATCTAAATTAAGTACTTGTAGTTCTTAATGAGTACTGTCGATAGAGTATATAGTCCTCAATGTAATTAAAATACGGAGAGAGTTTTTCATTTACAATCCTTCTAACTGTATATACGTAAAGCTACAATTTAATCACTCGCATAGTCAAGAAACGACCCTTTCGCTCGTTTTATACAGTTAAAAAGCTAGCACTACTAGATTTTTATAACACTAGCAATTAGTTAACAAGTTTGTTAAAAAAGTACCAATAAGAAAAACGCGCAATTTGCTCGCTATAAACATGTTGAACTAAGCCGCTACGCGGAGATCCTATTCTTATCATTTGAGCCACACTTACCTTGGGGTTATCCCATAACTTGGAGGTAAGTCATGAATACACTCATTGAACAAGTCAAAACTGAAATAGCCTATCGAGGTTATTCGCAAAGTACATGTAAAAACTACAGTGAACATTTACTAAAACTCAGTCATTACTTTAATAAACCGCTCGACTTAGTCACAGATGATGAGTTGAATATCTTTTTTAACGATCCTGCCATTCGCAAACTTTCTAGATCAAGCCAAAAAGTACAGATAAACAGCATTTGGTTCTTGTTTAAACATATTTTACACCGGCCATTGAACTTAGATATTGCACTGCCAAAAGCAAAGTCGCACGCACCCACCTATTTGTCGCGTGATGATATGCGAAGACTGATAGAAAGCTGTACGGATATGCGATTAAAAACGTTAATAGTGGTTTGCTATGGCTGTGGCTTACGCATTGGTGAGCTGCTACATATTAAAGTGCAAAACATTGATGGACAGCGAAAAACCATATTTATTGAACAAGGTAAAGGGGATAAATCACGTTATGTTGTAGTTTCAGATAGCGTACTAAATCAATTACGTTGTTACTGGAAAATGTATCACCCAACGGGTTGGATGTTTTACTCGCGATTGTTAATGGATAAACCGATGTCAGCATCGACCTTTAGGAAGCCATTGAGAAAACACGCACAAGCGTGTGGTTTAAAACACTGTAATCCACATGCACTACGCCACGCTTATGCAACACACCAACTTGAATCAGGTATGCCACTTCATCAACTGCAACATCAGCTTGGGCATAGTGATATTAAAACCACACAAAGTTACTTACATTGGTTACCAGAGTTAGGTCATGGCGGCATTGATCTGCTTGCAGGTTGGGCTAAACAATGAGCGCTTTGCATCTCGCTGATATTTTAAATTCAAATCTTGAGCATTATCGGCAGCATCATACGATGAGCTATCAACAACTGCGAGTCTGTCAGCACCTGCAATCATGTAGAACAGGTCAGCTCGGTTATCAAGCATGGCAATGTGATAACTGTGGGGAGTCGCAAAAAATTGGGTGTAGTTGTCGAGACCGCCATTGCCCGCGTTGCCAAGGCATGGCCACGGCTAAATGGGTGCAAAAACAGCAGGAAGATTTATTACCGTGTCGGTATTTTCATCTTGTTTTTACGCTCCCTCATGAGTTGAATATCATTGCTCACTATAACCCAAATGCGTTGTATCAGTGTTTATTTAAAGCGACATGGCAAACGCTAAGTAAATTTGCGAAACGGAAAAAGCATGGTCAGTTAGGCATGACAAGCGTACTGCATACGTGGGGGCAAAACTTAAGTCAGCATATCCACTTGCATTGTTTGATACCCGCAGGGGCGCTAAATAAAGCGCACTGGCATGAAATAGAAAAAGGCTATTTATACCCCGTAAAAGCGTTATCAACAGTCTTTAGGGGTAAAATGCTAGCGGAACTTAATGAATGCGATAGTTCATTCGCGAAGATAAACACCCCAACAAAGTGGTGTGTGTATAGTAAAGCCTGTTTAACGTACAGTGAAAAGCTCGTGAGCTACCTTGCGCGTTATACCCGAAAAGGCGTGATGTCAGAATCGCGGTTCGTATCAGCGAATGAGCAGTCAGTGAGCTTTAAATATCGCGACTATGCAGATAACAACCGCGATAAAGTCATGACACTGAGTTGTGATGATTTTTTACGGCGCTACTTACAACATGTATTGCCGAAAGGGTTTATGCGTATTCGCCACTATGGCTTTCTAGCTAATGCGTGCCGCAAGCGAAAGTTAAGGTTAATAAAGGCTCAAGCATCAGCAACTCCATTCAAAGCGGTGAAGCCGAAGGTAGAGCAAGAACGACTAATACCGCATTGGCCTTGCCAGTCATGTAAAGTGGGTATCTTACGATTTATTGGCGTGATGAATTCAGACATGGCGACAAATAAAATAGCGCGAACGAGTTAGCAGCCTTGCTTGCTGTATCAAATCAATGAGTTAACCTGCTTAACTGTTCAGGCTAGTCGCGGCTGCGCGTAAGAAAAACATCCTTGCTTAACGGTTAAACATTCGGTTTAATAAATAGATAATAAACGCTGAGTAATGCAGGGAAAGCTTAAATTATAATAGGTAAGCTTATTAAACTAGCTGATTTAGCTAGAGCCTCTAAAAAGCAAATTCCCATAGCATAAATAGCACCAACTCTGACACACCGAGCAGGTAGCGCCTCAGTCCAACAAGCGATTATGCAACACAAACTGCGTGTCGCATAAATACTAAAATGTTA
>NZ_JAZDAR010000047.1:483686-485490 GCF_036680945.1 Pseudoalteromonas sp. P80D2 | reverse complement strand
GGGGACACATAATGTGTCACTAGGACAACTGAATAGTTAGACTCGATTCAGACGAGCTTTAATAACACAGCACTTTAAGTAAGTGGCGCCGCCAAGAGATTCGTACTCTTGATAACGTCGTGAATAGATTGCGCGGTGTTCACCGCCCCACTACACATAACCTACTTGAATAAGTGGCGTCCCCAAGGGGATTCGAACCCCTGTTACCGCCGTGAAAGGGCGGTGTCCTAGGCCTCTAGACGATGGGGACACATAATGTGTCACTAGGACATTAAATGATAGTTTGACTCATATCGGAGTTAAGGTTACTAAAATAACATGCAAGTACTCGAGACTGACATATTTATTTATTTTCTTGGCAATTGCTCACTTACTAAGAGTAAGTGGCGTCCCCAAGGGGATTCGAACCCCTGTTACCGCCGTGAAAGGGCGGTGTCCTAGGCCTCTAGACGATGGGGACGCAGAAAACTGCAACCCTAGGACAAACACTATGCAAATCTGGTGGAGCTATGCGGGATCGAACCGCAGACCTCTTCGCTGCCAGCGAAGCGCTCTCCCAGCTGAGCTATAGCCCCGACTTGCATACACACCACCAATTAATGTTGGTTGTGTATCGCTGAGTGCGGGGCGCATTCTATGCAGCCCCCCAAATAAAGTCAACAGTTTTTTATCTAAGTTTATTTAAATGATTTAAATTTCAACAAGCTGACTAAATATCAATCCGTTACGGAGGTATTTTATACAAAGAGCTATCAAATTAGCTATTTTGGGCTAATTGCATTGTTGGTTTGTTATCAAAGGCTCTCTGCTTTTGAATTTACTCCCTTAGAAAAGGTATACATTTATATGCAAAATAAAGTTCATTATTTAAAGCTTTAAATAAAACGACTTCCCCCTTCCCTGCTTTGTTTTTAATAGTGCTAAGTAGAGTGTAATTAACTAATGCAAATTTATCGGTATGAAAAAACTGTTTTAAAAATTTACTGTATTCATATCATTTGGAATGATTTACCTAGGTCATAAAGCTATAGATCCAAGTCTAAATATAAGCTTATGAATATAAATTGCATATTTGTTCGCCAAAAAATGCTTAAATGCCATGTCATTGTTTATAAAAGCTGCATCTAACACATTTTTACTCATTCAAGTGTTGACACATTTACAACTCTATCTATAATAGCGCCCCACAACAACGCAGCAATGAGTTGTTTTAGATATGGGTCGTTAGCTCAGTTGGGAGAGCATCGCCCTTACAAGGCGAGGGTCACTGGTTCAAGTCCAGTACGACCCACCATTATTCCCTAATGGTGTTCATATCTAAATTCTTAATGGGTCGTTAGCTCAGTTGGGAGAGCATCGCCCTTACAAGGCGAGGGTCACTGGTTCAAGTCCAGTACGACCCACCATTTTAAAATGGTGTTTCATATTATAAAAATCTAAATGGGTCGTTAGCTCAGTTGGGAGAGCATCGCCCTTACAAGGCGAGGGTCACTGGTTCAAGTCCAGTACGACCCACCATTTACTTTCTGTTATTAAAGAAAGTCTCGGTGGTCCTTCCATTAAGATAATATGCTGTATGTAATATGGGTCGTTAGCTCAGTTGGGAGAGCATCGCCCTTACAAGGCGAGGGTCACTGGTTCAAGTCCAGTACGACCCACCACATATAAAACCTCCTTATTTTATCTCTAGTTTTCAAAAGCATCGCCACTCTTTACAAAACACAGGCTCGATGGTTCAAGTCCAGTACGACCCACCACATATAACAACCGCTTGTACTCTCTAACTTCTACTCTCTAACTTCTA